>JALONV010000095.1 GCA_025454755.1 Bacteroidales bacterium
TCCAGGTATTTTTGTTTGTTGGTTGAAATATTGTCTGAATATGATTCTTTCCTGGCGTCCCTTCTTTCAAGCTCCTTAAGATTGTCGATCTTTTTTCTTCTGAGGAATTCATAAATCCCGCCAATATGTTCCTTTATTTTATTTTTTTTGAATTCACAGACCTTGCTGACAATTCCATCGAGAAAATCCCTGTCGTGAGAAACAAGGATGAGTGTGCCGTCGTAATTTATAAGTGCCTGTTTCAGGATATCCTTCGACCTCATATCGAGATGGTTGGTTGGCTCATCAAGTACGAGCAGGTTATGTGGCTCAAGGAGCAGTCGCACAAGAGCCAGCCTGGAACGTTCTCCGCCTGAAAGAACTTTCACCTTTTTATCGATATCATCGCCATGAAAAAGAAATGCGCCAAGCATATCACGGATTTTGGTCCTTATTTCACCTTTGGCTACATAATCAATTGTCTCAAACACGCTCCTGTTTTCATCCAACAGTTCATCCTGGTTCTGGGCAAAGTATCCAATGCTGACGTTATGTCCGATCTTCATGTCTCCATCATATTCCAGTTCACCAATGATTATCCTTGAGAAAGTGGTTTTTCCTTCACCGTTGCGTCCTACAAAGGCAATCTTCTCTCCGCGGTGTATTTTAAAGTCTATGTTCCTGAGAACATTCAGAGATCCGAAGCTTTTGGAAAGACCTGAAGCCTCGACAACATTTGTGCCTGACCTTGGTGAAGGTGGAAAACGGAGATTGATAGTACCGGTATCTTCTTCATCAACCTCAAGTCTCTCGACCTTGTTCAACTGTTTTATTTTTGACTGGACCTGGACTGCTTTTGTAGCCTTGTACCTGAAACGCTCAATGAATTTTTCAGTATCCCCTATCATTTTCTGCTGATTGCGGAAAGCAGCAATCTGCTGTTCTCTCCTCTCTTTTCTCAGCTCAATGAATTTTGACCATGGGACCTTATAATCGTAGATCCTGCCGAGAGATATTTCTATTGTCCTTGTGGTTACGTTATCAAGAAAGGCCCTGTCATGAGACACAAGGACCACGGCTCCGTTATATTCCGCCAGAAAAGTTTCAAGCCATTGAATTGACTCAATGTCGAGATGATTTGTAGGCTCGTCGAGAAGAAAAAGAGATGGTTTCTTCAGGAGTATCTTTGCCAGCTCCACTCTCATCCTCCAGCCGCCGCTAAGCTCTCGTGTAGGTCGTTCAAAATCCTTCCTTTCAAAGCCCAGTCCTGTAAGAGTCTTTTCAGCTTCAGCAATGTAATTTGATCCTCCAAGTATCCTGTATCTCTCTTCAATTACAGAAAGGTGATCACATAGTTTCAGATATTCAGTCGATTCATAATCACTTCTGCTTGTTATTTCTGCACTGCACTTTTCAATTTCAGCGGAAAGATCCGTTATCTCAGAGAATGCCGTAATGACCTCATTCATCACGGTAGTGGTATCATCGACTTTCATCTGCTGTGGAAGATAGCCAATGGTAACCTCATCCGACATATCAACTTTGCCTGAAGAGGAGCTCTGTGCGCCTGCAATTATCCTCAGGAGTGTCGATTTGCCTGAGCCATTCTTGCCTGCAAGACCTATTCTGTCCTTCTCGTTGATAAGAAAAGAAATTTCAGTAAGCAGGTCGAAGCTGCCAAATGATACTGACAGATCCTGTATTGAAACCATTCAAATTAAAATTTAGCAAAGATAAAAAAAGTATGTCAGGCTGTGATGATGAGCGTAAGTCTATATGCCTTATCTTTGACACACTAATATTAATATCATGTGTGATACAAGATACAAAGTAAGGCAGCTGTTAATATTTTCGATAATTTCAGCTGCTCTTTATTCATGCCGAAAGGATGATACACCGGAGTATGATTATTTTGTCGATAACCGTCTCGAAGCTTCCTATACAGAGACTTATATCAGCAGTATTCTCAGTTATGCAGCTGCTTCTTATCCGGAGCTTGCAGAATTGCAGAATTTTATCTCCGACGGGGTGAATATTTACAAGGTAGTTTACAATACCCGGGTCAACGGTGAAAACATTATTGCTTCAGGACTTGTGTCCATCCCTGTCACTCCCGGGGAATATCCGGTTCTGAGTTTCCAGAACGGGACGAACACAAAAAACCTTAATTGCCCGAGTAATAATCCATTGAGTATTGATTATCAGTTTGTTGAATTCATTGCCTCAATGGGTTTCGTGGTCATCATTCCTGATTACCCGGGTTTCGGAAGCTCATCGGAAATACCGCATCCATACCTGATTGCTGATCCTACAATCCAGTCAATCACTGATATGTTCAGGGCTGTGAGTGAGGCAGGTGATGCAGGATTTCCCGGTATTAAAACAAAGAATGAATACTATCTTCTGGGATATTCGCAGGGCGGATGGGCAACCATGACACTTCATAAAGCTCTTGAAGTAGATTTCTCTCCGGAATTTAACCTTAAAGGCAGTGTATGCGGCGCAGGACCCTATGACATGTATAATCTTTTTCTGGACATGTCCGGACTCTCCACTTACCCTATGCCTTCCTATATCGGATACATAATTAACGCTTATTCGGAATATAACCAGTTCAGCAATAAGGTTTCAGAACTGATGAACGAACCATATGCATCAAGGTTAAGCTCACTTTATACAGGTGCTTTCACAACAGGTGAGATCAATGGACAGCTTACAACTTCAATCCCCGGCCTTTTGAAACAGGAATTTATTTCAGGCTTCTCAGGTTCATCAGCATATTTAACTGTTCGTCAGGGTCTGATCAACAACAGTGTATCTCCCTGGGCTACCCAAAAACCTGTGCTCCTGGTACATGGTTCCGGTGATACGCATGTGAATGTTTCAGCGACTGAAACTATGTACTCTGCGATGATAAATGCAGGAACTTCATCTTCACTGCTGACAAAGATGATACTCCCCGGCCTTGATCATGGCGATGGAGTTATACCATGCATGACGGAAGGATTAAGATTCCTTATCAGCCTGAGAGACCAGTAATTATACAATGCATTATAGAGTGGGACGAAAAAAGGAAATGCCGTTGCTTGAGAAGGTCAGGATCACTGATATCGGATCTGAAGGCAATGCACTTGCCAGGGTTGATAACCAGGTTGTTTTCGTCCCGATGCTGATACCGGGAGATGTCGTAGATATCAGGGTAATAAGGAAAAGGAAAAAATATCTTGAAGGTTCTGTTGTCAGGTTTCACGAATACTCTCCTGAAAGGATAAAACCTGTCTGCAGGCATTTCGGGGTTTGCGGAGGCTGTAAATGGCAGCATCTGCCATATGAACTGCAGTTGAAGTTCAAGCAAAAGCAGGTAGTTGATAACCTGACCAGGATCGGCAAGGTACAATTACCTGTTATTGATGCGATTACAGGTTCTTCAAACATTTTCAATTATCGCAATAAGCTTGAATACACCTTTTCAGACAGGAGGTGGCTTACGCGTGAGGAAGTAAATTCTGACTCGGATTTTGAGAAAGAGGATGCCCTGGGATTCCACATTCCGGGTCTTTTTGACAAAGTGCTCGATATAAGGGAGTGCCATCTTCAACCGGAACCATCGAATGCGATACGGGAGGCAGTAAGACGCTATGCACATAAAAAATGTCTGCCCTTCTTCAACCTTCGCCAGCAGAGCGGATTTCTCCGTAATCTGATCATTCGGAATACATCCGATGGCAAAGTGATGGTAATATTGATATTTTTTCTCGATGAAAAGGAGAGGAGAGAAGGCCTTCTTGACTTTATTGCTTCCGAATTTCCGCAGATATCTTCATTATTCTATATCATCAATAATAAAAGGAATGATTCCCTCTCTGACCAGGAACCGGTATTGTACAGGGGTGATGGCTATCTGGTCGAATATATGGATGGGTTGAAATTCAGGATCGGACCTAAATCATTTTACCAGACAAATACAGAACAGGCACTTTCCCTGTACATGACTGCAAGGGATTTTGCAGGTCTTTCAGGTAATGAGATTGTTTATGATCTGTATACAGGAACAGGTACAATTGCAAACTATGTCGCATCAATGTCTGCAAAAGTTATTGGAATAGAATATATTGAAGATGCTGTAAAGGATGCTTGCATTAATTCGGAACTGAATAATATCCGGAATGCCAAATTCTTTGCCGGAGATATGAGAAAGATCCTTTCAGAACAGTTTATTTCGGAAAACGGCCATCCGGATGTCATAATTACCGATCCTCCCAGAGCCGGCATGCATGAGGATGTGGTAAAAACAATCCTTGCAGCATCTCCTGAGAAGATAGTATATATCAGCTGCAATCCTTCGACACAAGCCCGTGATATTCTTCTTTTATCAGAAAAATTTGATGTGGCCAGAGTTCAGCCGGTAGATATGTTCCCTCATACACACCATGTTGAAAATGTGGTTCTGCTGAAGAAAAGGAGCCAATAAATGGGGCCTTTTACTGTCCGGAGAAATCAAAATTAATGTATCTTTAACACCTCTCATGGCGACACAGTCTATGGAAACTGACGATCAAAATAATACTGATCTTGTTTCTCTTGTGCAGAACCAGGTGCTGGATGATCATTTTGCCAGTATGCGTTATGCCGGGATAATCCAGAAAGCCCTTATGCCGGATTTTGAACTGCTAAAAGGGCATTTAAAGGATTTCTTCGTCCTGTTCCTGCCCAGGGATATTGTCAGCGGAGATTTTTATTATGTGTTCCGCAACCGCCAGTACCTGTGCATTGCCGCAGGCGACTGTACGGGGCATGGAGTGCCGGGAGCTCTGCTCAGTATTCTGGGGATAAGCTTCCTGAACGACATTCTCCAATGCAGGACAGACTACAAGGCAAACCGCATACTTAACCAGATGAGGGAAAAAGTGATGAAAGCCCTGCACCAGACAGGAGAGAAGTCAATGACAATGGACAGCATTGATATTGGCCTTTGCATCATTGATACCAAAGAGGGGAAAATGCAATTTTCCGGTGCCAACAGACCGCTGTTCATGCTCAGGAACGGGGAGCTTTCAGAATTTAAACCCGATAAGATGACAATCGGTCTTGCCCCTCTGATAGAGCATCCATTCTCAAGCCAGGTTATTGAATTATGTCAGGGAGATTTATTTTATCTGTTTTCTGACGGATACTCCGATCAGTTTGGTGAGTTGACGGATAAGAAATTCAAGCAGAAGAACCTGAAACGTGTAATAAGCTCCATCGCCGGACTTACAATGGCCCAGCAGAAAGATGTCCTTGAGAGCACTTTCATGGAGTGGAAAGGAAAAGCACAACAGGTGGATGATGTTCTTGTTTTTGGTTTTCAATTATAATCGTTTCTAAAATGATGAAGCTTAACGCCTTCAGGATAAGGAACTTCCGTTCGATAGTGGATACCGGCTGGCAAACCCTGTCTCCCGATAACATCACTTGTCTTATTGGACAGAATGAATCGGGTAAGACATCAATACTTGAAGGGCTTAAAGTGTTTTATACAGGAATAATTACTGAAGATGTTTTAAGAAGCGACCTCTCCCTTCCCGAAGTGAGCTGCAGGTTCTCAATTCCTGAAGGCTGGCTTCTGAAAATAACTGACAACCCGGGAACAGAATTAAAGGAACTGCTGTCAGGGCTTTCACATATTGAGTTGACAAGAGCCTGGATTGCCGACCTCTCTTCAGAAGTGATTGTAAGCGGGGAGATAAGCCAATATCTTGATTCACTGGAAGATGCCTGGAGGCTCTACCTTGGTGACGTCACCAACAAGCTGGATCACGAACTGAAGCAGATAGTTGAGTCGGAAACACTTGTTGCCGAGCTAGGCAGGCAGGAATCAGAAATAAAGATAAAGCTGCCCGGTGGTGAAAAAGGAATAAAAGGCTTCAGGTTATTTGGCAGGAAAACTCACGAGCAGATTCAGGAACCGGCACTCAATTATACAGGACTCAGAAGCCATCTCAATGAAATCCGGAAAAGGAAAGAAGAGCTTACAGCTGAGCTTCAGGGCAAGCATGCGCTGAAGAAGGCAGGAGATACCTGGAAAAAACTTCAGGAAAAATACAACTCGCTCGACAAGCATCTTGCTGACCTTTCCTTAAAGCTCGAAGAGAGACATCAGAAAATGACTCTCCTGATGAGGCCGGCTGGAGACGACGATGATCTTGAATGGAAAGAAATTCTTGAAGATTATCGCAGAACACGAAACGAAAGGGATCAGCAAAAATCCCTTCTTGAAAGACATGTTGCACAGTCGGGTTATATTATGGATGGCAGCAGTGAAGAGGAGGCTGAAAGAAAAGTCAGGGATATCATCCAATCCTATAAATCTCAGTATAACAGCGAGATACTCGGAAGAAAATATTTTGAACATTCTCCTGTCTTTGAGCTTTTTGAAGACTTTGGAAGTCTCCTCCCCAACCGAATCGATATGGAGGATATCATTACCGGCAATGAGCAGGTGGAAGGTTACAAGGCAGCCCGCAACTTTCTCTCAATTGCCCAGCTCGATTATTCATTCTTCCAGCAGCCTTCGAGCCGGATTCTGAAGCAGAAAATTGAAAACCTGAATCAGACGCTGACACGCAACTTCCAGGATTTCTGGCAGCAGTCGATAGGAAGAAACAACAAGATACATATCCAGTTTGAGCTCGATCATTACAGTGCATCCTATAGAGATAAAGCCGGCAAACCATATCTCGAATTCTGGATCAAGGATGAGGGGGAGAGGCTCTATCCAAAGCAGAGAAGCAGGGGCGTACGCTGGTTTCTCTCGTTTTATATGGAACTGAAGGCTGCAGCAAATATCAACCGGAAGATGGTACTGCTTGTCGATGAGCCAGGAGTCAGCCTGCATGCAAGAGCGCAGGAGGATGTGCTTAAAGTTTTTGAGGATATAAAGGATAAGATCCAGATTATTTATACAACTCATTCTCCGCATCTTGTTGAGATCAATAAACTTCACCGTGTGCTTGCCATACAGAGAGATGACCTCGACAGTCTGCGAAGTAATACAGGCTTTCGGCAGCATCTCCGGATACACTCAGCCCGCTTCAGAGCATCCTTGGGAATCCGTTTTCAGGCGAGGGATTCTCATCAAAAAAATACAATCTGATTGTTAACGATACAGGTTCATTCTATATAATCAATGCAATCATTTACCTGATGGGCTTTAAGGGTAAGATCAGTGTTATACCTTCCACAAATATTTCATCGATACCCTTATTATGCAATATTCTGATGGGATGGGGAATGGAATTTTCTGTCGTGTTGTTCGAGAATGAACTTGAGAACAGGATTGCAGAAACACTCAAGGAAACACTTTTTAAAACTGATACCCTGAACAGGAAGTTGATCATCAGGATGCCTGCTCCGGTTTTCAATGCAGAGGATCTTCTTTCAACACTTGACTTCAAGAATCACATTCTTAAATCGAGAGAAGGAATAACTGTGGCTAACTCAGAATATATAAAAGAAAAAGAGATCCCAAGGAATTTTATGTTTTCACGTTTTCTGACAGATGTAAAGTCTGAAATAATAAAGCTTACAGATTTTGATGAAGAGAGCCAGGAGAATTTCAGGAAGGTAATTGACATGCTGAAGGGTTTGAAATAAACCGGCAATAATTTTGCACTCTGTGCATGTTTTTCTATTTTTGTCGCGCTCAAAGAATAAAGTATAAGCCCTCCTGGGCCACATCCTTCGCTGAAGCTACGGATGTCGAAGAAGGCTACGGAGGGTAAAAGGAGAGATGGGTGAGTGGCTTAAACCAGCAGTTTGCTAAACTGCCGTATGGGTAACTGTACCGGGGGTTCGAATCCCCCTCTCTCCGCA
>JALONV010000032.1 GCA_025454755.1 Bacteroidales bacterium
TCCATGTTTCATGCAATGGACAGGGATTTTTAAAAGGACACTTTGAAAATCCCATTATGCATCTGTCAAAACTCTGAAGCCCTTCGGTCGAATCTACTATATCAGAAAGAAAAATATCTTTAGTCCCCTTTGAAAGGATGAAGCCGCCTGTTCTTCCCTTTAAACTTTCAATGAAACCATTCCTCGACAACTCTCCAAGGACCTGCCTGAGATATGAGTAGGGTATTTTAAGCTTTTTATTAAGGCACCTTGCTGACATTCTGCTGCCTTCATGACGTGCCATAAAGTCCAGTACCTTTAACGAATATGCTGTTGTTTTGTTGAAATTCATAATTGATATATCAATATGGCAATTTAAATTTTATTCTTATAAACTCCAAATCTTTTTACACCGTCACACCGTCACACCGTCACACCGTCACACCGTCACACCGTTGTACCATTGCACCCATTATATTATTTATACAAATTATTACCCTGTTATGAGCCGTTACAAACTGACAATTGAATATGAAGGCACACGTTATGCAGGCTGGCAGATGCAGAAAGGTGGAAAAAGCATCCAGGTTGAAATTCTTGATGTATGCCGGGAAACGTTTGAAAATGAGACTGTTGATATATATGGAGCAGGACGCACCGACGGTGGTGTTCATGCACTGAAGCAGGTGGCTCATCTGGACGTCAGGACTGATCTTCCCCTGCTAAGGATAAAATATGGGATAAATGACAGGCTCCCGCCGGATATCTCCATCACTGATGTTGAATCGGCAGAGCCTTCTTTCAGCACCGCCAAGCGGTTTATTTCTCGAAAGAGTTTATTATCAGAAGAAAGATATAGTATTTGAAACCATGCCGGTGTTCAATCTGTAGATGTCTCTTTATTCGCGTCCAGATATTTCTTGTACTCCTTCGAATACCATGTCGCAACCAGCTTCTGATTGAGATAGTAGCTGTTTTCTTCGTCAGGATTTTTACTGTCCATATACCAGGGCAGATGACGCGCCACGTACGGATAGGCTGTCCTGTACATTTCGATATAGTAATTCCCGTGGATGCGCTTTGCCCTTGGCCGGTATAAGGCAAATGTCGTTGCAATAGGAGCCCAGTACAGCATTTCTTCATGCTGGTATCTGTAATAATCCTTTTCAACAGATATCACAACATCCTTCATTGCATAACAGTCGGGAAGATCATCAATCTTTAATGAGAATCCCACTTTTTGTGCCAGCCTGTGCTTCTTAAGGACCTGGAGAAAGAACAGAAGAAAATCATCAGGACACTCTTCCAACGGTACCATGTCGGAATCGGTATATACAAAATAGTCATTCCTGAATTTTTCTATCAGGCCTGATCCCCATAGCGCATTCATGCCAATATTCTTATCGAGCCGGAATATCGGATATTTAGATGTTTTATAATATTCAAGCAAAGGAGGGTAAGATGAAAGATTATCTATTATGTAAATATTTGAATAGCCTCTCTTTTCAAGACTCGCGATCAGCTGCTTCATGGTGTCGAGCCTGTTGAAATTATTTATTATGATCGGGATCTTTTTATAATCCCTGATCTTTGAAGGCTTTAAAATCTCAATCAGATATATATAGGAGGCCAGCAAACGGTAATAAAGGAATTTTATCGGATTTTTTGGCTTAAATCTGGTCATTTTCTGATTTTTTATGATATCAGTTTAAGTATTTCAGGCGGAGATCAACATCCCTGTTATATACAAAATAGCATGGATCATTACATTGCTCCTCCTCAAGCGTAACCTTGGGCATAACCGTATTAACGGCAACATATCTTTTACCTTCAATATTATATTCTGCAGTCACAATATAACAGTTATTTAACAGCACCCTGAAGTATGAAGTTTTTCCAAAGGTTCGGTAACTTCCAAATATCACACTATCCTTAATGTTGCCTGAATAAATTGTAATGTCAACTCCTGATGTATTTAAATCATGAGATATCTTAATATAGGCTTCTTCCAGCTGGTCTGTAACACATTCAGAACAGTTGACAAATAATACTTCATCGCATGAAAACAGAATTGCCATCAGCAGAAAGAAAGCACTCCCGGAAACAGCTCTTTTATAATTCACTAATACCATTTAATAGTTTTTATGGGTGCCCTGGATTGCTTCAAATCGAAATTATATGACAATCCTGCCCTGCACCAAACCGGCCAGGTCTTGTAAAAATCGGTATTCATGAATTCAAGGCCTGCATAAACTGCAAAATCCTTTTTCACAAGTTTTAATGATACAGCCGGCATGATCCTGAATTTACTGTCTGGCGAAGTTTCTGTTCCCTTGAATTTATTCCCGAAAAAATAACCACAGGAGAGTGACCCGGTTAATATTAGATCGCTCTTAAATGGATTGTTCTTGAGCAATATTTCCTTGAAAATACCACCATATACTATCGAACTTTTATCCATGTACTGGTAATATAGCAGGTCGGATTCTTTCACCAGGACTTTTGTGTACCAAAGCTTTGTATCAAATCCTGTAACAAATCCGATTTTCTTTCTTGGTTCCCTGAATAGAAAAGTCATCCCGGAATAGATATCCTGAATATTAAATTTGGAGGAGATTGATAATTCAACCTGGTTGATCTGCGGTTTATAACGATCAGAAAAATTGTTCTCTTCAAGAGTTTCAAATAACTCTTTCCTTCCGTATTTGGCTGCTACGTTATAATAATTCAAGGCTTTCCTGCCGGGATCCTTGAATTTATCTCCTGCCTTAATGAGCAGTTCCGCTGCTTCCCTGTGGTCATACTTTATCGCGAGGCTGAGAGCATCCCACCTGTTCGGCTCGGTTTCATAAATATCAACTCCTTTGGTTCTGAAGTAATTCAGCAGCAGTGTATCTCCGTTTTGTGCAGCAATAAGTAATGGAGTGAATCCCTCATCGTCCCTTGCCTCCATATTTGCGCCATTCTGTACAAGCAGGTCGGCAACATTTGCATGGCCTGCCCATACAGCAGCCATAAGTGGTGTTGTGCCGTCAAAGGCTTTTCTGTCAATATCAGCCCTGTAATAAAGCAAAAGATCGGTAAACCTGAAGCTGCCATATATTGATGCATAATGAAGAGCTGCAGCTCCATGATAATCCTGAAAGTCAATGTCTGCGCCATATCTTATTAGAGATTCTGCAATCTCAAGGCAGTTGGATTCCAAAGAAGCCGTTACCGCGCTGTAAACCAGTTCTTCGAGTGAAATAAATTCTTTTAAGATCAGAATAAGCGGAGTTTCGCCATTACTTGTTTTTTTATTTGGATCAGCACTATAACTTAAAAGCATATTAACAGCTTTCAGTTTTTTGTTTGTTACGGCATAGATCAGGGGTGTAACTCCTTCATCAGTTTCAGCATCTACTTCAGCTCCCCTGAGTATAAGCCTCTCAACCTCAGTATAAAGTCCTTTTGATGCAGCAATATTCAGGTTATAATCAAGGGCATCATGATAATATTCAGGAACGTAATCGGCTGTATCTGATTCCGTGATCTGTGCGAATAGAGGACAGGACAGTAAAAGTACAACTATGGTAAATTGGATCTTTTTAATTGACACAGCATCTGTCATCATGAATACAAATTTAATTTTTTTATTTTTGTCTCCTGAAAATTTATCTTCTTTTGAGGGGAAAAAAGAAAATATTGCTGATTGCGCTTCTTGTGATGCTGGCAAGCTATAATCCATCAGCTGTTGTAAGAAACAACGTAATCACTGATAAACTGGTTCCGGAAAACGTAAGGCTTTCCAATTCCACTTCATCCGGAAAGGAATTTGCACAGGTTGAGAAAACGATAAATTCCTTTTTAAGAAGATGGTCCATCGCAGGTGCTTCTGTGGCTATTTCAGTTGACGGCAAATTGGTTTATGCCAGAGGATTTGGATATGCAGATACAACAAACAGAGAAGTTGCACAGCCTTATCATAAATTCCGTATTGCCAGTATTTCGAAACTTATCACTGCTATTGCAATAATGAATCTGGCCGAAGAAGGAAAGCTCTCGCTTAATGATCGTGTTTTTGGTCCGGATGCCATTCTTAATGATCCTTATTTCAGCAATCCCAGGGATAAACGGGTATATGGAATTACTGTTGCCCATCTTCTCAGCCATGAAGGAGGCTGGACACAGAGATGGGGCGACCAGATGTTCATGCCTGTACTGATAGCTGAAAAAATGGGAGTAAAGCCTCCTGCTGGCACAAAGAATATAGTCAGGTATGCTCTCGACAAGAGACTTCACTTTACACCCGGAACAGGAAAAGCATATTCAAACCTTGGATACAGCATATTGGGATTGGTAATCGAAAAAGTATCAGGAACCTCTTACGAAGAATACTGCAAAAAAGAGGTCCTTGAACCTGTCGGGATACACGATATGACTCTGGCGCATAATCTGAAGTCAGGGAAAGCTCCTTTTGAGGTTACCTATTATGCACCTTCCGATGTTCCTCTAAAACCATCCATATATGGTACGGGCGAGCTGGTCTCACCACCCTATGGGGGAAATAATATTGAAGCACTTGGAGGCTCGGGAGCATGGATTGCAACCGCACCCGATCTTATTCGCCTTATGCTGGCAGTTGACGGATTCACCTCACAACATGATATTTTGTCCGGGGAGAGCATTCAGTTCATGACAGACAATGGTAACGGTTATGCTCCGGTTGGATGGAAAACCACAGTCTATAACGGAACATGGTGGAGGACAGGTTCCTTCCCGGGCAGTGCCGGTGTGATGAAAAGACAACCCGATGGTATCGGATGGGTTGTACTTTTCAACTCCAGCGCCTGGAACGGTCCTGAAATCTATACTTCAATAAACAACATGATGTACAGGGTGCTGTCACAGGTAAAACACTGGCCTGATCGCGACCTGTTCGACTATTCGCTTCCGGTACCATTGAAAACAAGCCTTATGGATTCATTAAATTCAATGTAATGTGTTTTACGGTAAATGTTAATCTTGTCAAGGAGGAGATCGAGGAAAGATACGGGATATCTTTCCCCGGTAAATACCGTTATGAACCCAGCTACTACTATCATGCTTTCGGACTTCCGGAACTCCCTGCAATATGCCCTGGCAATCCGGCAGAAATCAGATTCCTGAAATGGGGCCTGATACCTTCATGGGTAAAAACGGATGCTGATGCCGAAGAAATAAGATTAAAAACATTCAATGCCCGGGTTGAAAGCATAGAGAGCAAACCTTCCTTTTCATCTTCCTTCAGGACCAAACGGTGCATAATCCCGGTAAGAGGATTCTATGAGTGGCAGCATACCGGCAGGGGAAGGATCCCATGGTATATTTACAGTCCTGATGATGAGATAATTTCACTGGCCGGTCTCTTCAGCGAATGGATTCAGACAACCACGGGCGAAGTGTTTAATACATTCACCATCATCACCACCGGTGCAAATAAAATAATGGCTGAGATCCATAATTCCAAAAAAAGGATGCCGGCAATTCTAAGCAGGGAAGACGAAATGAAGTGGATAGATATTACTCTCTCTTCTGAAGGGGCAATAAATCTGCTGAAACCTTCCCCTGAAGAGATGCTGAAGGCTCATACCATAAGCCCTCTTGTAAATAACCGCAATGCCAACCGCAATACTCCTGAGGTAATAAAACCCTTTAACTATAATTCTTCCGGAACCTTATTTTGACACCTTCTCCCCCTCCTTTGGCCTCCGTAGCCTTGGCGTAGGAGGCTCCCCCTCCTTTGGCCTCCGTAGCCTTGGCGTAGGAGGCTCCCCCTCATTTATTTTCCTCTGCGCCTCTGCGCCTCTGTACCGCTGCGACCGTTTTTATTGTGCAACAAAATGATAAGTCAGTGTCCCTGCCTGAAGTTTTGGTGAATTGATGTCTGCATTAAAGCGCGAGATGAGCGCTGTTGTTACAGCAGTCTCCACAAGACAGATATCGGTAGTGGTGCTCTCTCCTTCGACAATCCGTGCCTCTTCAACTATCCCTTTCTGGTTGACCTGAATTGAAAGGACAATTTTCCCGGACCCCTGACATTTATAAATGGGAATTGGGAGATATGTATGTGTCCGCCCGGCCAGATCATAATATATACGTGTAGGTCCCTGGTAATTTGCCGCCATTTTCTCTGATTCGCTTGGCTTCTCTTTGTCAGACTCATCAGTTTTTTCTTCCACGGAAAGATTTTCTTCACTGTTCAGCTCACTGAGCCTCTTCTGTTCATCAATGTAATTGTCAGTTCCCAGCTTGCCGTCCCTTATCAGTTCATCCTTGACCATATCGATATAATCGGAAGGATTTATCTCTTCTGTCGGCCGGTTTGAAAGATTTCTTGCAATATTGAGCATTTCATCGTCGCCCTGAAGTATCCTTTCAATATTTGATTTGGGGAGTTCAATAAGTTTTGGAACCTCTTCAGGCACTTCAACCTGTGCGAATTCTATGGTGAACATGTCTTTCTGATCTGACTGAAGCGATCTGAGCTGAAAGGACATGAAAATAATGGCTGCAATTAAATGAATTATCACAGCTCCGAGAATGCCAACTACTTTGCCCTCATACTTTCTCATAAGCTGCGAAGTTACAAAATAGGGCTGTTATTTCCTTCCGGATCTATTCTTCTTCTTTACGACTTTTGCAGGTTCAGGTTTGTTATAAGTTTTGTTTCGGAGAAGGCCATGTTTCACACCATCAATGAATTTCACCCATGCCATGGGATTGAACAGATTGTTATACGGCATCATGTTGCGGTTTGTCATGGCAACGAAGTTCTGTTCCGTGGCATATTTGAATCCTGCTTCAGGAGTAATGCCAACACCAATGTCATTTGTGATGGCGACATAGATGGAGGCAAGGTTTTCATTCATATATACTATTTTCGGATCTACAGGTTTCTCCTTGGTCATCTCGGCAATGAATTCACTGTATGTCTTCCATGGCAGTATTTTTACCTCGCTGATCATGATTGTATCAGTTTCCAGCATAATATCAGCCATGCAATGTTTTGCCTGATAGTTTTCGGGGATTACCGTATGATATCTCTTGAATCCGATAGCTCTGAAATAAACTGTGTCTCCGGGTGTGGAGGTTATAGAATAAATACCTGTATTCTCGCTTATTGCAGCCCTGTGGAGCTTCTTTGAGATCACTGCAACACCCTGAACCGGCCGGTGCGTCCTGTCAGTAATTATACCGCTGAGCTGGACGAATCTCTCATATTCGTTTGTCTGGCTTTTAAGAGGTATAAGAGGCAGAAAAAGAATGATGGCAGTATATAGAAACTTGTTCAAATATATTGATAAAGCTTATGCTGAATATTTAATGTCTGCAAAGTAAACATTATTGTATATAACGTTAAAACATTTAACCAAATTTTAATATATTTAAAATGATTTTAAAATAAATAAACTCAATGAACAAAATACTTCTGCTTGGTGATGAAGCAATAGCTCAGGCAGCCATTGACGCAGGACTCAGCGGAATGTATGCCTACCCTGGCACGCCTTCAACTGAAATAATGGAATATGTACAGGCAAGCAAAAGCGCTGCTGAGAAAAATATCCACAGGGAATGGTCTTCAAATGAGAAGACCGCCATGGAAGCGGCTTTGGGCATGTCATATTCCGGCAAAAGAGCAATGGTGGCCATGAAGCATGTGGGACTCAATGTTGCTGCAGACGGATTCATAAACTCTGCACTGACCGGTGTCAACGGAGGTCTTATTGTTGTCTCTGCTGATGATCCTTCCATGCATTCCTCACAGAATGAACAGGACTCAAGATTTTATGGCAAGTTTGCTTTTATTCCCTGTTTTGAACCTTCAAACCAGCAGGAAGCTTACAACATGGTTTTTGATGCATATGAGCTTTCGGAAAAATATAAGACCCCTGTTCTGCTGAGGATAACCACACGGCTTGCGCATTCAAGAGCCAGTGTTGAGATGATAAAGCATCCGGCACCTCAGAAGAAATTAACCCTGCCGTCAGATCCGGTTCAGTTCGTTCTCCTGCCTGCTATAGCCAGAAAAAGGTTTAGAGCCCTGCTGAAATCTTATGATTCAATACGCTATGATGCAAGGCTTGAAAAGTACAATTCCTTCCATGACGGGAAGAAACGTGACCTTGGCATAATCGCCTGCGGTATCACTTATAACTATCTGAAGGAGAACATAAGCGGTCATGAAGATGATTATCCGGTACTTAAAATTGCCGCGTATCCTTTTCCAGACGACCTTATTAAAAGTATCGCTGCAAGATGCAAGGAACTTCTGGTACTCGAAGAGGGTTATCCTTTCGTTGAGGAAGGATTGAAAGGATATCTCGACTCTGGTCTGAAAATAATGGGCAGGCTTGACGGAACTGTTCCCAGAGACGGGGAGATGAATCCTGCAATAGTAGCCAAAGCCCTGGGAATGCCGGCATCATACGGGACAAAAGTGCCTGAGCTTGTAAAAATGAGACCACCATCATTTTGCAAGGGGTGTGGACATTCCGACATGTTCAATGCCCTTATTGAAGCGGTAAAACTTTATGGACCAGGACATGTTTTTTCCGATATAGGGTGTTATACCCTTGGCGCTCTTCCTCCCTACAATGCCATAAACTCCTGTGTTGATATGGGTGCATCTGTTACAATGGCTATCGGTGCCGCCGATGCCGGCCTTTTTCCCTCAATCGCTGTCATTGGTGATTCAACTTTCACACACTCAGGGATTACCGGACTGCTCGATGCTGTAAATAAAAACTCACCGGTCACTATAATCATTTCTGATAACTCCACAACAGGAATGACCGGGGGGCAAAAATCACAGGCTACCGGACGGCTTGAGAAAATTTGCGCCGGGATAGGTGTCGCTCCCGGCCATATTAAAATGATAGTACCATTACGTAAGAATCACGAAGATAACATACGTATCATGAAAGAGGAGTTTGAATACAGAGGGGTATCAGTTATCATTGCCGTCCGTGAATGCATTCAGACTGCCACCAGGAGAAAAAAAGCTGAATCATCAAATGAATAAATACTGAAGCCACATGAAGAACGATATTATATTATCAGGAGTGGGAGGGCAGGGGATCCTTTCAATAGCAGCAGCGATAGGCCTTGCTGCCATTGAGAACAACCTTTTTCTGAAACAGTCGGAAGTACACGGGATGAGTCAGCGTGGCGGTGATGTTCAATCACATTTTCGTCTTTCTGACAAACCGGTGGCATCCGACCTTATACCATTGGGTAAGGCTGATCTCATAATTTCCGTCGAACCGATGGAATCACTTCGTTATCTTCCGTGGTTGTCAAAACATGGGTGGCTTGTGACCAATTCAGTGCCATTTATCAATATTCCCGATTATCCGCCGCTTGAAGATATCCTTGGAGAAATACAAAAGATAAAGAACAATATTATAATTGATGCTGACTCTGTGGCTAAAGAGGCCGGTTCGTCGAGAGCCGGAAATATAGCAGTGCTCGGAGCTGCATCACATTTTATCAAAATGCCGTTCAACACACTTGAAAATGCAATACGGAAGCTTTTTGGGCGAAAGGGTGAAGAGATTGTTGATATAAACCTGAAGGCTCTAAGGGCCGGAAGAGATTTTGTACATCTGTAGACTTACCGTGACCGGAATACCTTTCTTATCATTCTGCTTAACTTTATTCCAGTATTGAACAGGAAATCAATATTCCTGTAATCCATATGTCTCTTTGGCGGAAGGGCAATAATATCCCTGAATTCCTGAGGTTCCCAGTCAAGCTTTTTTGCTACATATTCCAGGTCGTCGTTTATCTCAGCTTCGGTGCAGACAATAGAATTCATTGCATCGAGTGCCTCATCGCGGGAAATCTGTCCGGATATGATCAGGCTCGACAGATGAGCCCTTCTTTTATCAAAACCGAACTTGTGAGGCAGATAATAGTTCTGGAAGAATTTTGTGAACCTTGATTCATGATGTTTTCCTCCGTAATAAGACCACCCGAATTCCCTGCTGAGAATATCTATGGCTTCCTCCTTCTTATAGTTTATGTAATTGAGCGGACTGAATATTGTCATTCCCTGAATGAAACCGTAATAGATATATCTTTCAAAAAAGTTGACAGTCGGGTAATCTCTCAAAGGTTTTTCTCCAAACTGCCGGTGTACAGACCTGAGATGGCAGAGGTCCATAGCCTGGTATCCCCATGAAACAGGCAGAATAATTTCTGTTGAATAATTCAGCCCGTTGAGAGCGTATCTTACCTTGTTCTTTGAGGCATATTTATAGAGTGCTGCGAATATTGCATGATCCTGAGGTATATCCTGATCCGGAAGGCTGGCTCTGAAAAAAGCCCGTTGCAGGTCTTTCATCTCCTCCCAGTTTACAACAAAGGTATGCAGTTCAATACTGAGATGTTTTGTAATGTTTTCTATATTTTTGACAGCCAGTTCCGAGTTCCAGCCGCAATCAACATGTACTACAAGAGGACGCAATCCCATTTTTACTTTTGCCAGATATGTAAGGTATGAACTGTCGACGCCTCCGCTTAGACCTATTATACAATCATATTCATTCTTTCTTCCGTCTTTTTTGATTCTATCTGCAATTTCACCAAGCCTCTTTTCTCCTTTGTCATCCGGGAACCAAACAGAGGGAGCCATTTCCAAAGCTGTATTGCAATGATTGCAATTGCCTTCTGCGTCAAAAGTGATCACTGGATCAGAAGTATCCATGATACATCGCCGGCATATTCTGTAGCTGGGCTGGTTCATCTGTTGCTCATTTGAAGAGTTCTGATATTTCATTGTACGAAGGGTAAGTAATTAGAACAGCTCTTCTTTTTCCATGGAAAACAAAAAGACTGCCTGCTGCCGCGGCCGAAGCTCCTCCCTCTTTTATAACCATTTTCAGATCATGTGTACTGCCTGCACCTCCACAGGCTATAACAGGTATGGAGACAGCCTCCGAAACACTTCTTATCAATTCAATATCATATCCTTCCATGGTACCATCCCTGTCGATTGAATTAATGAATATTTCACCAGCACCCTCTCCTTCCATTTCTTTCGCAAATTCTACAGGATCTTTCCCGGTGTTCTGCCTTCCGCCATTTATATACACCGTTTGTCCCCCTATCAGCTTCTTCTTAACATCTATGGACACAACAATTGTCGAACTCCCGAATCTGACTGCAGCTTCATTGATAAATTTATTTCTGATAAATGCCTGGGTATTTATTATTATCTTCTCAGCTCCTGATTTTATTATTTCCTCTATCTGCTGGAGAGTACAGATGCCACCGCCATAGGAAAATGGCATAAAGCATTCTTCGGCAATCTTCCTGATCAGGTTCACAGACGGCTCTCTTTTTTCCCGGGTCGCATCAATGTCAAGAAAAACAAGCTCGTCAACCTCTTTTTCATTGAAAATCCTCACTGCATTTATCGGATCTCCGATGTACACGGATTCCTTGAACCTTATCGTCTTGACAAGCCCGTTGTTTCTTAGTAGGAGGCAGGGAATTATCCTGTTTGTCATTTTCTAATATAATTCAGCAAAATTCTTTAAAAGCGCCATTCCGAACTTATGACTTTTTTCAGGATGGAACTGAACTCCCAGAATATTTTCTTTTTCAAAAGAGGATATGAACTCCTTTTCATATTCTGTTGAAGTCAGTATATCAGAGTGATTATTAGACTTTACATAATATGCATGTACGAAATAAAACCTGCTGTCCGGGCTCATGTCTTTCAGGATCCGGCTCTCCTTGTGCTGCCTGACATTATTCCACCCCATGTGCGGCGATTTAAAGCGGGAAGGGTCATCGAATATGAATCTTGCGGTTTCAGCATCAATCCATCCCAATCCTTGCAATTTCCCTTCTTCGCTCCTTAATGTCATTAACTGCATCCCGAGGCATATGCCGAGGACCGGTATTTTATCGATTATTACTTTCTTGTTGAGTATCTCTTTGATATTCATTTTTACCAGGTTCTCCATGCCCTGGTCAAATGACCCGACTCCCGGAAGTATGATCTTTGTCGCTGATTCGATTTCTGTAGGATCGGATGTGACAATGGACTCCTGCCTGATCTTCTTCAGCATGTTCCGGATGGAACCCAGATTACCTGTTTTATAATCGATGACCGTGATCATAATTCTAGAATTTGAAAAGTGCATTCAGAAAAATCATATCGGTTCCTGTCTTTAATGGAGAATATGGATATCTGCCCTGGTAGTTCAAAGCTATTTTTGCGTAAGGCGAAAGTATATATTGCATTCCTATTATTACAAAGCTTCCGTCTTTCAGGTAATTCCATTTCATAATATCTTTCCCCAAGGTCACTGATGTCGAATAGTCATATCTTCCAAATAACTCTAGTTTTTGTGTCAGGTTTATTCCTCCAGTCGATGATACACCCCATGCATGATGCCCTCTGTTGCAATCTATGTTTGATTTATAGCTGATCTCACCACCAATCGTGATCAGGTCATTTTTATAACCGGCGAAAACAACTGCAACAGGTTGCCATAATCCTCCGGCATCCTGAATATCACCATATATTCTGAAAGCCAGTCCCGATGCAGGAGTGATCGTTAATCCAAGGGATGCTCTTAAATTATCATCAAGTTGGAGATTTGAATAACCTTCTCCATTCATTACCGAAAGGTCGGCCTTCCAGACGTCATTGAATTTGTAATCGATAACGAATCCAAGGTCTGCTATGAATCCGTAACCGTTTATTGACTGGTATGTGTTTGCCACATATCTTTTACCCCAGAACCTCTGCTGGAATTCAAATATCCTTGTTCCCGTAACGCCGGCGGATACCGTTAGCTTTTCATCGCTCCAGATCAAAGATGCTTCCCTGCAATATGCGTATCTTCTGGGAGTTGAACCCGTTGC
The DNA here is from genome assembly GCA_025454755.1 of Bacteroidales bacterium. Taxonomy (GTDB): domain Bacteria; phylum Bacteroidota; class Bacteroidia; order Bacteroidales; family VadinHA17; genus LD21. The sequence continues at coordinate 12,883 of JALONV010000032.1, forward strand.
AAGATCATCCGGCGAACCTATATTAATAATCACTTTTCCTGAAATCTTGCCGCCTGGTATGAAATGCCAGCCAAGGTACGCCCTGTTGAGATCGAAGCCGGTATGTTTTAAAGTATCGTTGAAATTTACATGAAAATCGGTGAATATTTCGGCGATCGGTTTACCGTAGGATTCATTTGTCTGACCAGAAGCCGCCTGGCTGAGAAAAGCAAATAATACTAGTGCAGGCAGGGTTTTCCTCATTTCAGGTAAGTAATAGGTCTTATTTTGACGGTTGAACAAAAATAGTTTTTTTTTAGCAGAAAAAAAGGCTGCCGGTTATGGCAGCCTCTCACGGGAAACACAGCGAATGTAAACAGGCTATTCTTCATCCTTACCGTTACCTTTTGCCGACCTGAGCAGAAGGAGGCTATTCAGAACAATGTCCGTGACATTCTTTGTTATTCCTTTTTTATCCTCATAGGTCCTGTACACGATCCTTCCTTCAACAAGGACCTCATTGCCTTTTTTCAGGAATTTTGAGGCTGTTTCAGCAAGACCGTTCCATGCCACGATATTGTGCCAGGTCGTTTCTTCAATCTTCTGACCGTCTCCATTCTTGTAGCTCTCATTTGTGGCCATTGTAAAATGTGCTACCTTCTTTCCGCCTTCAAGCGTTTTGACTTCCGGATCCTGGCCAAGGTTCCCAACCAGCATTACTTTGTTTCTTAGTGCGTTCATGATTTTAATTTTTAGTGAGACATAATTTTAATTTCATGTCAAACTTACACCCGTCCTGGAAGCTGTCCCGGTAATTAGTCACTTATACACGATACTCAAGCATTTATAGTCATTTCTATCCGTTTGAAAACGATTTAATGTTTATATATCAAACAGATATAGCCAATCAGATTTTTTTATATCTTTATCAAAACTTTAGTGCTGTGGAAAAGAAATGTCTCGACTGTGGTGAAATTATCCACGGACGTACCGATAAGAAATTCTGCTCCGATCAGTGCAGGAACAATTACAACAACAGGCTTAACCGCGACACGAATAATTTTGTTCGCAATGTTCATGGGCTGTTAAGAAAAAACAGGCGCATACTTGCCGATCTGTACAGCGAAGGAAAAGTGAAGATTCATAAAGATGCACTGTTTGCCCTTGGATACAATTTCAGCTTTTTTACACATATAATTGAATCATCAAATGGCCGGAAATTCCATTACTGCTTCGAATATGGCTATTGCGACACCGGTAACGATTTTGTTGAGTTAAAACAAAATAGTCAATATCTTGATTACCAATAGATATCTGCGATAATCAGCGAGATCAGCGGGAAAACAGCTCCCGCAGATTCCGCAGATCTTCACAGATAATTTAAAACAAAAACAGGGACTCATTTCTGAAATCCCTGCTTCGAAGTAACAAAACAAAGTATAAATCTTATAGACTCATTATTCGAAGGTTTATTTTATTTCAGCATTTGCCGCTTCCCACAGCTGAAGATATCCGAGCTTAATAATTTCCGTCATCTTATTCCAGTTTACCAGGCTGACCTCATCAGAAGCCTCATGATAATCGGCGTGCATTGCCGCCATCCAGGCGATTACAGGTATCTTGTTTTCCGTGAAAGCAGTATAATCACTTCCTCCGGTGGGTGCTTCCTGGCTTCTTATATTCAATTTAAGATTCAGCTTATATACATCAACTGCTGACCTGGTCATTTCTTCCAGCTTTGGATAGGCTTTTGTATAGGTGATCCCTGCCATATTCTTTAATGTATCATTTTGAACATCCCTGGCAATCATATCGAAATTCATGTAAAACATATAGTCCGTTATCTTTCCTGTTGTCGGATATAGGGTGAAGTACTCTGAACCTAACAGTCCTTTTTCTTCACCTGTCCATGCACAGAATAGAATGCTCCTTTTTGGTTTAACACCGCTTGCAGCAAATGCTTTTGCCAGTGTCATTACTGCAACAGTACCCGAAGCATTGTCATCGGCACCGTTCCAGATTTTACCATTGTCCATTCCCATGTGATCCATGTGTGCCCCCACGGCAACATATTCGTTTGGATTCTCACCTTCAATTATTGCTATCACATTTCTGACATTCACACGCCTGGTATTTACGGTCACGTTCAATCCGGCTGTAAGTCCATTAATAATAAATGGTTTAAATTTTACATTTCCTGCAGCTGCATCCTTCTCATATTTGGCGATATCAAATCCACTCTCTTTAATAATAAGGTTAGATACTCTTTCAGTGATTGTGATGGTTGCCGGATCAGAGTTTACTTCCTTGCCGTCAAGTCTCATGGATTGCCAATTGGTACGCGGACCATTTTCAGCAGGTGCAGGGTAATAATTGAACTTGTATATACCCCAGCTCTTGGTTACGTCGCGGTTAATTGTAAGATCAATTATGCCGGCAGCTTCCATTTTGCTGATAATGTCGGATTTATTTCTCTGTATCTCATACTGTGCACGCAAATTATCTCCGACAAGCTTTTTATACATGGGAGATGTGTTGTCGTTGTACCCGGGAAATCCATTGAGTCTAACAATGACCTTCCCTTTGACATCTGTACCTGCAAAATCATCAATGCCATTAGCTTTATCCTGAATACCATAACCTACAAAGATCAGTGGAGCTTCGAACTTAACATTCATTGTTGCCCGGGAAACCGAAAAATCAATCCCCTCCCTGAAATTGTATTCCTGTCCCCCTTTTTTGATTGTCAGTGTTGATCCTGCGGATGGCTGAGTCTCAATAAGTGTGAAATTCTGAAAATAACTTTTTGGAGGGATAAAAGACTGTCCTGCCTGACCAGAGGGACCACTCGGTGGAGTACCTCTGCTTATGTATCTGCCTCTGCCGCCCATGGTGGCGTCTCCTGCCGGAGCAGCGCCAAAGACCCTGAACATGCTTGCAATATAATCTGCAGCCATGAAAGATCCCCTTTCACCGGTAGCCCTGCCTTCCATCCAGTCAGATGCCAGGAATTCCAGCTGACCCTTTACTGCGTCAATGTTAATGGCTTGAAGCCCTTTCTCTTTTGGGGATATCTGACCCTGTAAAGGCAATTGTAAGAGTAAAACCAGGAGTGCTGCTGCAGGCATAATTTTTTTCATCGGAATATTCAGTTTTATGGCTATTTACTTTAATTGTCAATATTAATTAATTATTCATTGCTGAAAAAAGATAGCAGCGGATACTTATCTTAATTTAACAAACGTTTAAATATATAAGAGACATCTGTAAGCTGATTTTAATTCCAAAATTTAGTGTATTTCTGTCACCTTATCGATATTTGGGCAAGTAAAAAGACGCGTGAGTCTGCAACCTTTTACCATATTTTACCGTTATATATTATGATAACTTAAATGATATTTTATTAACCAATTGATCTGTAGAAACTTAAACATTAAATTATGAAAAAGCTATTAGTATTATTATTAGCAGTATTCGTTGCACTTCCAGTTATGTCCCAGGTTAAGTTTGGTTTGAAAGTGGGTGCAAGTACCACCTCCATCTCAATGGATGATGCTAAGACTCTGAAGTCAGGATCAACAGCTTACCTGCTTGATAAAGCAGAAGGCGCAAATTACGGCTTTCATGCCGGAGTATTCCTGAGGGCAAACATTTCAAAGCTTTATATTCAACCTGAGGTACTCTTTGCCACCCGTTCAAATGAATATACTTTTAAAAATGTAGCAACCCTGCAGGATTCAGCAACAGCAAAGCAGACATTCAATAAGCTCGATATTCCTGTGATGATCGGTGTGAAATTTGGACCGGTAAGAATTAATGCAGGACCTGTAGGTTCAGTCAATATAGGATCTCCTAAGGAATTGATTGATAAACCTGATTTGAAAGCTACTTATGCATCCATGACATTTGGATATCAGGCAGGTTTGGGCCTCGATCTTATGAAGAAGCTTACTATAGACCTCAGGTATGAAGGAAGTCTTGCAAAGTATCAAAGTAAACTGGGTGATATAGCCCTCGACGACAGGCCAAATGCATTTCTGCTGAGCGTGGGATTTATGTTCTAGGGAAATCTTAAAATGATTTATATGTAGAGGCGCCCATATTGGACGTCTCTTTTTTTTTCTCATTATTTCCAGAACAGCATTCTTGCTGCTACAAGAAGAAGAAGAACTCCAAATATCTTTTTCAGTGTTGGCTGTGGTATATTAAGCGCAAGTTTTGATCCGAAATAAGATCCGACAATAAATGTCACTGCCAGGATTAAGGCTATTTTGAGATCCACCTGTCCGGCCTTCCAGTAGTTGTATGTTGCAAATATCCCGATCGGAGGCAGCATCACTGCCAGGCTGGTTCCCTGTGCCATCTGCTGGTTGAATCCCATGAAGAATACAAGCGCCGGGATCATAATTATTGCGCCTCCGATACCAAGCATCCCGGCCATTACTCCTGTTATGATTCCTATCACTATTATTATTAGCAATGTTGAGACTGACATGTTCATTGTTTTAAAAGGTTTATAGTTTATGATGAACAGTAAAAGTAGGAATATTTCAGTAAATTTGCCCTTCTTTTAAAACAATGAAGAACAAAAAGCTTATATCCCTGCTCTTATTCTTTGCATTGATTGTTTTTTTCTGTATCTTTTTAGTATACAAGCTTTTATTTGGATTCAACCTGAAAACCGGTGGAGATAAAATAACCCTCTATATTCCCGAAGGATCCACTTATATCCAGGCATTGGATACGATTAAGGCACACTTCACAATACCTGATCCCAAAGCATTTAACTGGATAGCAGAGAAGAAAAATTATCCGGCACTTGTCAAACCCGGGCGATATATCATTGATGCTGATATGAGCTATACCGGACTGATTAATCTGCTCCGGTCAGGCCGGCAGACTCCTGTCAATGTTACCTTTAATAATATCCGGACACTCAATGACCTTGCCGGGAAAATAGGGAAACAGGTTAACGCCGACTCTGTGCAATTGATCAATTTTCTGACAGACCCTGACAATTACTCGGAGGATGGTTTTTCAAGAGAAACGGTTATCTCCGTCTTCATTCCAAATACTTATCAGCTTTTCTGGAATACGGATGTTGAAGATTTCTATTCAAGGATGCTTCGCGAATACAATAAATTCTGGAATGAAGAGCGGCAGGCAAAAGCCAAAGCAAAAAACCTGACACAGATTGAGGTGTCGATACTCGCATCAATAATCGACGATGAGGTTGCAAAGCCTGAGGAAAAGCCGAAAATTGCAGGCGTCTACCTGAACAGGCTGAAAAGAGGTATCCCCCTGCAGGCTTGTCCTACAATAAAATTTGCTCTCAACGACTGGACTATTACACGGGTTTTGAAGGCATATCTCGAAGTTGATTCTCCTTACAACACATATAAACATTATGGATTTCCTCCCGGACCGATCGGATGTGCTACAATTGAAGGAATTGATGCGGTATTGAATGCCGAGAAACACGATTACCTTTTCTTTTCAGCTAAAGCCGATTTCTCAGGTTATCATAATTTCTCGAGGACACTAACCGAGCATAACAGGTATGCTGCTGAATATCAGCGTGAACTCAACAAACGAAAAATCTACAGGTAAAATATTTTTCACCACGGATCACACGGAGATCACGGATATTTCACGGAGGTTTCATGATTTAACCCGTGATCTTCTCCGTGAACCCTCCGTGTACCCGTGGTTAAATTCTTCTAAATCACTTCTACTTCATTTTCCAGATTTATCCCATATTTATCCATGACAGATTTTCTTATTTTCTCTGAAAGCTTCAGGATATCTTTCCCTGAAGCAGTTCCATGATTTACAAGAACAAGTGCCTGCTTTTCGTGTACACCGGCATCACCTGTTCTTTTTCCTTTCCACCCGCACTGCTCTACGAGCCAGCCTGCTGCAAGCTTTTTATTACCTGAAGGATCATCATAGACAGGCATCCCGGGATAGTCCTTCATAAGGTTTTCTGCGGTTGCCTTTATTACAACAGGGTTTTTGAAGAAACTGCCGGCATTCCCTATTACCCCGGGATCGGGTAACTTACTGTACCTGATATTCAGTACGGCGCTTCTGACATTTCTCAGCGTTGGATTCCCAAGCTTCTTAACTTCTTCCTTCAAAGATCCGTAATTGAGTTCAGGATCATGTTTCAGCTTTAACCTGAAATAGACCCTGGTAACAAGATATTTCCCTTTTTCTGATGTTTTGAATATACTGCTCCTGTAGCCGAATTTGCATTCTTCATTATCGAATACTCTGACTTTGCCGTCTGGAGTGCTGATGGTTCTTACTTTTAAAATCGAATTCCCGGCTTCAGCTCCGTAGGCGCCTATGTTCTGAACAGGCACAGCCCCCGTATTCCCCGGAATTCCCGATAGATTCTCAATTCCGCTAAAGCCCCTGGCCACGCACCACTCTGCCAGAGTGTCCCATTTAATTCCTGCTCCTGCTGAAACGATCACATCATTTTTCGTTTGCTCTTCAATCCTGATCCTTCCAAATTCAGGACAAAGGATCGTTCCAGTGAAATCACCGGTAAAAAGGAGATTGCTTCCTCCGCCCAGGATCAGCAAAGGCCTTTTCCATTTGATTTCCCCACTGAAAAGCGCTTTAGCTTCTTTTTCGGTCCTTACATGGATCATAATATTTGCCATGTACTCCAGACCAAACGAATTGAAAGGTTTCAGGCTTGTATTTCTGCAAATGCGCATAAAAGATTTTAATATGTAAAAATAGCCTGTTTTTGCCGAACAACATAACCGGTTGATTGTTGATAGTTAAACATAACCTTATTCAGTATGAAATCAAAACTGGTTCTTCTCCTCTTACTTTCTCCTTTCTCCTTTCTCCTTTCTCCTTGCCTTGCGCAGATCCCGCAGGGATTCAATTACCAGGCAATTGCACGAGACGGATCAGGAAATGTCCTTGACAAAAACACCTTTGAGGTAATGTTCTCTATTCAGTCTCTGCCGACAGGAGGTACGATTTTCTGGAAGGAACTGCATTCTTCTGTTCCAACAAATAGCTTCGGACTCTTTTCTGTTGTCGTAGGCCATGGCACCAGGCAGGAAGAAAGCAAGGAGGCTTCATTTGGACAGATCGATTGGACGGTGACCCCAAAATATCTGAAAACGGAGATTTATTATGCAGGTTCATGGAAAGACCTTGGAACCTCACAGCTTCAGTCTGTTCCGTATTCGCTTACCGCAGGCAACCTTGCAGGTACTGTTGAAAAGCTTGGCATAACCGGAACGACATCCTTGAATGATGAGGCTTTGTTCGAGGTTAAGAACAAGAACGGAAATACTGTTTTTGCAGTTTATAATGAGGGTGTAAGAGTATATGTGTCTGATGGGAACAAAGGGTTAAAAGGAGGTTTCGCAGTAGGAGGGTTTGGAACCGACAAGGCAGAGTCGCAGAAGTACCTGGTCGTTTCAAAAGATAGTGTAAGGATATATCTTGATACAAATCCTGCAACCAAACCTGCAAGGGGTGGTTTTGCTGTTGGCGGATATGATCTTACTAAAGCTGTTCCCGAAGAGTATCTTCGTGTAACACGCGATAGCACAAGGGTTTATGTAAAAGAACCGCAGAAAGGACTTAAGGGAGGTTTTGCAGTGGGTGGCTTCGATGCCACCAAAGCAAGTACCGGGAACTATCTGAACCTGACACCTCAAAACTATTTTATAGGTCATCAGGCAGGGAAAAACAACAATACAGGTATATATAATAATTTCCTGGGTTTTGAAGCCGGTTTTGAAAATACAGATGGCGGAAATAACTCATTTGTTGGTTACAAGGCAGGAAGAGCAAATCTTACAGGGAGTGCAAATACTTTTCTTGGCAATTCGGCTGGAACAGGCAATCTTACCGGATCACAGAATACATTTATCGGAACATCAAGCGGAATTGGTTTTACTGCCGGGACAGGCAATATTTTCATGGGTGTCTCTGCTGGTGCTGGATTCCTGAACGGGAGCTTTAATATTTTTATCGGAAACGGTGCAGGCTACGGCTTCTTGTTTCCTCTGGGTACAACAGGTGGACAGAATAATGTAGCTGTCGGCACGGGAGCAGGCTTCAGGCTGAATTCAGGGTATAATAATTTATTTCTGGGCAACCTTGCCGGTTACGCCAATACCGTAGGATTTGATAATGTTTTCCTGGGATTTAAGGCAGGTTATATAAATACTGAGGGGTATGCTAATGTTTTTATTGGCAGGAGTGCCGGTTATAACAATAGCACAGGTTATCAGAATGTTTTTATTGGTGATAATTCCGGGAATAAGAATACTTCAGGTTCTCAAAATACTTTTGTGGGCCTGCAGGCAGGGAGCAGTAACACAATCGGCGGAGCAAATGCATTTGTAGGATGGAATGCCGGTCTGCTCAATACTGAGGGGTCCAATAATGCCTTTTTCGGACTTGGGGCAGGATATAACAACACAACAGCCTATTATAATACATTTATTGGATTCAGCTCCGGGCTTGCTAACAAAACGGGGGCTTCAAACACTTACCTTGGTTCAAATGCGGGTCGGTCAAATATGTCAGGTTCCTACAACGTGGTTATAGGAGAATCATCAGCATACTCAGCTTCATCGGGGAGTGGCAATACCATCATCGGAAGCGAAGCAGGTTACAACCTTACTTCCGGTAATAATAATATTTTTTTAGGAAATGGTGCAGGATACAATGAAACTTCCATCTCCAACAGGCTCTATATTGAGAATTCTGCAGCCGGTTATTCCGGATCTCTGATCTATGGTGAATTTGATAATGACTACCTGAGGTTTAATGCCGCTGTCGATATGTATGGAAGATTGCATTTCCCTGCTGGCGGAGCCGTTCTCTGGGTGGCAAATACAGAAGCATTATGGTTTAATGGTACATATTACAGTTGGGGTTTTGGAGGAACCTACAATTATTTTGCAAAACCTGTTATAATCGGGAATCCTGGAAATCCGGGATCATATATGCTCTATGTTGCAGGTAATGCATGGACAACCGGAACATGGGGCAGCTCAGATATAAGATGGAAGAAAAATATTTCCGTCCTGGGAGACGAACTTTCCAGGATAGTTAATCTGAATCCGGTAAAATATGAATGGAGGAAAGATGAGTTCCCTGAAATAAAGTTTGATTCAGGAGATCAGATAGGCCTTATTGCCCAGGATGTAGAAAAAATATTTCCGGAACTTATTAAAACTGATGCTAACGGATACAAAGCTGTGGCTTATGATAAACTAAGCGTCATCCTTGTAAAAGGAATGAAAGAGCAGCAAAAGCAGATTGATGAACTTAAGCAAATAATCCTTGAGATTAGGGAGGAGATTGCTTCGTCGCTGCGCTCCTCGCAATGACAGTAATTACCATATAGATACTGTTTGAGCATTTATGGAATTTCGATAAGGTTGTTGTCATTGCGAGGAGTAAGGCCTGCGGTGTGACGACAAAGCAATCTTTATATCAATAACAAATCATTCTAAGATCATTCGTCGCCACTAGTCAGCCTTTCGTCAAAAAAACTTGACTCATTTCCCTTTTTGTTCTAACTTTAATAGTTTAATTAATTAACTACCAATAAACTGTTAAACCACCTGCACTATGGTCCAGGGCATTTACTCTGCAATACCGTTGAACCGTCGTGCTACCATACCGTCACACCGTCAAACCTCCCTCATATGAAAACAAAACTCTCCATTATCGTTTTACTTTTTCCTTTCTCCTTTCTCCTTTTTCCTTGCGCCGCTCAGGTGCCGCAGGGATTCAACTACCAGGCCATTGCCCGTGACGGGACCGGTGCAATTCTGCCGAATACTTCCCTGCAGGTGATGTTTTATATTCAGTCACTTCAAACCGGTGGAACACTCTACTGGAAAGAGTGGTACTCTTCTGTCACAACCAACAGCTTTGGACTGTTCAACCTCGTAGTAGGCAATGGTATAAGACAGTCTGAAAGCACTGTAGCAACATTTGACGCGATCGACTGGACTGTTACGACAAAATACCTGAAGACGGGGAGGCTCCGCAACGGGATTTGAAGATGCCTTGTTTGAGGTTAAAAACAAGAACGGGCAGACAATATTTGCTGTTTATAATGAAGGTGTAAGGATCTATGTGGATGATGGGGCTAAAGGCCCCAAAGGTGGTTTTGCAGTCGGAGGCTTCGACATGACTAAGGCAACAAAAAGAGAGTACATGATCGTTTGTGATGACAGTGTCCGTATATACCTTGATGATAATCCGGCAACCAAAGCCACAAAGGGAGGATTCGCGGTGGGAGGATATGATATGACTAAAAAGTTGGGGGAAACATATTTGCGGGTGACACGTGACAGTACCCGGGTATATGTAAATAAGAATGCTTCAAAAGCTTTAAAAGGAGGATTTGCTGTCGGAGGTTTTGATGGTACTAAAGCGGTTCCTTCATTTTATATGAATATGACTCCGATAAACTATTTTATCGGAGAGAACAGTGGTATATATAATAAAACAGGGCAGTATAATTCATTTATGGGCTATGAGGCGGGTAAAGAAAATACCAGTGGGAGTAACAATGTTTTTCTTGGTTATAATGCAGGGAAAGCAAACAAAACAGGTTATTTCAACTCCTATATGGGCTATAATGCCGGTTTGACAAATGTTGATGGAGCTGGTAATGTCTTCATTGGTTCCAATTGCGGTGCCGGGAGTACAGGTGGTTTTTATAATGTGTTCATCGGTCATTTCTCAGGTTTTTCAAATACAACCGGACAATCAAATGTTTTTCTCGGACCCGGCAGCGGTTATTCCAACACTACTGGGATACAGAATGTTTTCATAGGAATGAATTCTGGCAATGTGAATACCGAAGGGCAGCAGAATGTTTTTATCGGTGTTGGCTCCGGGGGACAAAATACCACGGGAGGATCAAATATTTTCGTTGGTGCAGGATCTGGTGCCAGTAATAAAACTGCTGAAAACAATATATTCATCGGTGTACAGGCTGGTGTACTAAATTCCACAGGATCTTCAAATATTTTTATTGGAAAGTATGCAGGTCATCTTAGTACAACAGGCGGCTCCAATACATTTATCGGCGAAAGCAGCGGTGAAAGCAATAAGGAAGGCAACAGTAATATTTTCTTCGGGAATTATACCGGTTTTTATAATGTATCCGGCAGCAGCAATTGCTTTCTTGGTTTTGAGACAGGTATGTCCAATTCTACGGGTAATCTGAACACATATGTTGGTAACAGAGCAGGATACAGCCATGCAAATGGTATCGAAAATACCTTTGTCGGCTCATCTGCCGGCGCCAACGGTACTGATGGCGCCAGTAATGTTTACCTTGGTTATCGTTCCGGTGCTTCTGCAGGCGGATCAGGTAATGTCTTTATAGGGTACCAGTCAGGTGCTTTCGAAACGGGTTCCAATAAGCTGATCATTGAAAATACAGATACCGATAGTGAAAATGCCCTTATTTACGGCGAATTCAACACTGACATCATAAAACTTAATGGAACAGTAAGTATTAGAGAAGTTTTAAAATTGAAACCAAGGGCTTTTGCTCCTTCCGGTCCTGCGGAAGGAGATATATATTATGATTCCACAATAAAAAAACTAAGAGTTTATGATGGCACTGCCTGGAATAATTGCTGGTAATTCCTGATCATGAAGTTTTTGTCGTAGTACCATTGCACCATTGCACCATTGCACCATTGTACCATTGCACCGTCATACCGTCATACCGTAATACCATTATCACATGAAAACAAAACCCTCTTTCTTGTATTCCCTCAGCTACGTTCGGGATCTTCGCTTCGCTCGACTTGTATCTTTTGTCTTTTGTCTTTCCCTGTGCCCTGCGCCCTCCGCCCTGAGCCAAATCCCCCAGGGCTTCAACTACCAGGCTATTGCCCGCGACGGAACAGGTGCTGTTCTGCCGAATACTTCTTTGCAGGTGATGTTTTATATTCAGTCTCTGCAAACCGGTGGAACACTCTACTGGAAAGAGTGGCACTCTTCTGTCACAACCAACAGCTTTGGACTATTCAACCTCGTAGTAGGCAATGGTATAAGACAGTCTGAAAGCACTGTAGCAACATTTGACGCGATCGACTGGACTGTTACGACAAAATACCTGAAGACG
>JALONV010000033.1 GCA_025454755.1 Bacteroidales bacterium
ACCTGGTCTGATCCGACATAGGATCCTGACATAAAGATACCTGTACCGGTTCCTGCAAGATCACTGATCCTCTTCATGAATTCAGGAGTGTATATCTTAAAATCGATCCGTGAAGTATCGTTGAAATATTGTGTCGATTTTTCCTCGCCAAAGATCAGGTCGATGGTTTTCCAGCCGGACGGATTAAAACTTTCTGAACAGAAGAATTCATCCGACATGGAATAGAAAGAGCGGCCTGCAGCCATTACTGATTTCCCATGAATATAAGGATAGTCAAAAGTATTGCCCTGAATTATTTTCCCTGTTACATCGTTATATGAGGCTCCCCATCCCGGAGCATCATCATCAAGCCAGGGTGATTTCCTGTTGAAATCGTACTGGTCGCCTGTGGCAATTACCTCACTCCCGTCAGCAACGCCGCGGTCATCCCACCATGCCACGCCGGCCATATTGCCGACATCGAAAGTCGCCGGTCCGCAGATCCTGTCAAATCCGTTCACAACGAGAACCGGTTTCTGATCTCCTTCAATGATACCAACAGAAAGTATTTCAGAATCAAAGCTTTCTCCGCCGTCATTGGCTGCGGTTACTTTAAAACTATAAACAGTGTTGAACTGATCAAGAGTTATTTCAACTGTTGTATTATTGAGGATAGTTCCGTTGTCAAATCCATTATCGCCTGTACGCCTGTAAAGGATATATCTGTCGGGGCTTGCGGTAGGCTCCGATTTATCAATTACTGGTTCCCATAACAGCCTGACCGTTTTCCCTGAGACAGGCAATAATGCAAAGCTTTTTACCGGCAGGGGCTGGACGACATAATCCCTGTTTTCTGCATATGACAGGTATTTAAGTATACCTTTATATACTGATCTGCTGACCTGGAACCTGAACCGCGGATCGAGTCCGAATTTCTGGTCGGCAAGGTTCTGGTGCGAGAGCAGTTCGAGAAGGAGACCGGGTACATTTGGTTTCCGTGCTTCATTATATGGCCTGTCCCATATTCCTCTTCTTGTCCAGTCCGGGTTGAAATCAGTTCTTATATCCTCCACTACCTGTGTCTGTACAATATCAGAAAAATCGCGGCTCGCAAGTCTTGATGTTCCGTCCGGGAACTTGCCGAGATCGGACCCTGTTGAATAAATTGCAAGTGTGCCTACTATAGAATCATCCGGAGTTATACCGGCATCGGTGTGAAAAGCAAAAGAAAGGTCAACAGGAATGCCAAGTCCTCCCTGGGCTGCACCTTTTGCAGATTTATAAGGATCGCCGATAAGATAATTTACCCATAGAGACCGCGACATGTAATCATCATTATAATCGTTCTTGTTTGTGTTTGGAGTATATACCAGTGAGTCGGGCATCCCGGCATATTGAAGCCAGTACCTGGCGCCCTCAACATAACGGGGCTTTCCGCTCAGCTTCCAGCTGAAATCAGTTCCGGAAGATAGCGATACGGCAATTTTTTCTGAAGGAGTTTCAATAGCCGACTGCCTGTTCTTTATTATCTCCGGCGAGGGTTTTCTTGCAACGCTTCCCATTCCGCCACCAAAACGAACAGCATCAAGGGCAATATATTTCCCTGACCCGTCCGCAGCTTTTACGGTAACAGATCCAACTGAGGGATCCTTTCCGGCTCTGAAACTGAAAGTGCCGAGATATATCCATGTCTCACCTCCTATCGTCTGATTAACAATATATTCTGTATGTCCACCCGTATGCGTGACACTATAGCTTACAGCACTGCAGTTATCGCTGCGCACAGGGTATGAAATATAAACAGCATAAGAGCCGCTCTGAGGTATATCAGGTATAAACAAAGCAGAGTCATTCAATATTCTCAGCGATGTTCCGGTCAGGAATGGATTTACTCCCGGGAACAGGGTATCGGTTTTAATAAACCCCCCAGCCAGTTTCCTGGTTGCTTCATTAAGATGTATTACAACTTCTGAAGCCCCTGTTGAGCGGTCATTATCGACAATTACTTCATTAGTCTGAATATCTCTTTCACGGGGCAGCCAGACATTTGATCCTGCCTTTTCCAGCATCCTGGTAAGGTACGGAAGAACATATCCCATAACTGAAACATCTTCAACCGTACCGAAAAGGCGTGCTCTCTGCCACTCCCACCTGTCGAGGTTCATCTCAAAATAGAATCCATGGCTGTGCCAGAGTGCTATGGATTTGCCGGCAAGTCCGCCTTCAGGCGAAAAGCCATCTGCTCTCCTTACAAGCTGCGGTTTAATACCTGAGTGACGGGGAAGACGGGTTGAATCAACAGGAAGATTCTTCCTGTAATAGTTAGGGACCAGTTCGTCGAGCCTGTACGCGCCTGAATGCACCACAATTGCATAATCTCTGAACTTTCTGCCAAGCGAATTAAGGATGGATTGATAAAACTCTGTCAGGCTCTCCTCCCTTAACGGGTAATATGATAACGTTGGTGCAAAGTAAAGGTTTATGTGCTTTTTTTTCTGGTCGATCTTCAGTGAATCAAGCTTCGGCTTTGCGATATGTTGCCATTCAGTTAGAGGATTTTTCCATGATTGCATTCTGCCGGCAGCAATCCGATGCAGTTTTGCATCATCCTGTGAATAAGTTAAAGTGCAGTTAGCCAGAGTAAAGAATACTATGAGAAATAACTGCCCGGAGAGGCTTTTTTTCATCCGAAAAAATATTTGACAGAAATATAAGAATATTAGTTCAAAAATAGAAAGTTTTTTAAATTTGTCATACATCTTACAACAAACATAATTTTTAATACTTTTGTATAGATAAAACCCTTTTTATGATTCTTGTCGCTGATGGCGGTTCAACAAAAACCGAATGGAGAACAATTGAGGACGGCAAATCCGGTACTTCAATATTCTCAGCAGGGATAAATCCATATTTTCTTACTGCCGGGGAAATCGAAAAGCTGGTAGGGAAAGACCTTGAATCATTCTCCGGTAAGAATTTCACCGGCATCTGGTTCTACGGGACCGGCTGTAACAGTGAAGCAAAGAATACTAAGGTTAGGAGCGCCCTTGATGCCCTGTTCCAGTGCAGTGAGATCTTTGTCGGCAGCGATTTGCTGGGCGCTGCCCGCTCACTCTGCCAGAATAAGCCTGGTATAGCATGCATTATGGGAACAGGATCAAACTCATGTTATTACAATGGAAATGATATAGTTGCCAATGTCTCGCCTCTGGGCTATATCCTTGGTGATGAAGGCGGCGGAGCCGTTCTTGGTAAAAAACTGCTTTCAGCTGTTCTTAAAAAACAGGTTCCTGACAATGTAAGAAAAGTATTCTTCGATACATATAAGATGAGCACTGCAGATATCCTCGACAGTGTCTATATGAAACCATTCCCCAACAGGTTTCTTGGTCAGTTTGCCAGGTTCCTTTCAGCCAATATCCAATTCCCTGAACTGCACGAAATTGTAACTTCCAGTTTTGATGAGTTTATCAGGAGGAATGTGCTTCAATACCCGGAATCGAAGGATTATGCTGTCAATTTCACGGGAAGCATCGCTTTTCATTTCAGATCATTTCTTGAAAGCTGCCTTTCAAAACACGGTCTTAAAGCAGGAAAGATAACCTTATCGCCGGTTGAAGACTTAATCAGATATCATACAAGTCATATTAATAAATAAAATATAGATGACCAAACCAGTTGAATCTTTCGAGAAATTAAGCATAACGGAATCATCCTCAAACTTTGAGAATCTCGATAAGATGACTGTGATGGAATTGCTTACCAACATCAATCAGGAAGACTCAAAAGTCCATCAGGCAGTCAGAAACGCTTTACCGCAGATCGAAAAGCTTGTCAGCAAGATAGTCACCCGGATGAAAAAGGGAGGTCGGATATTTTACCTCGGAGCCGGGACGAGCGGAAGGCTGGGCGTTCTTGATGCTTCAGAGGTCCCTCCTACCTTCGGAGTTCCTGATACAATGGTAATAGGCCTGATCGCCGGAGGTGAAGTAGCACTGCGCAAAGCTGTCGAATCTGCCGAAGATGATCCGAATAAAGCATGGAAAGAGCTTGAAATATTCAATATAAATTTAAAAGATACAGTAATCGGCATCGCCGCATCCGGAACAACGCCATACGTAATAGGTGGCATCAAAAAAGCAAGGGAGAACGGGATACTTACAGGATGTATTACCTGCAATCCCGACAGCCTTCTGGTGGAGGCAACTGAAATTCCGGTAGTAGTTGTGGTGGGGCCTGAATTTGTCACCGGCAGTACCAGGCTTAAAGCAGGCACTGCCCAGAAAATGGTACTTAACATGATTACAACCACGGTTATGATCAAGCTTGGCAGAGTGAAAGGGAATAAGATGGTCAATATGCAGCTTACCAATAATAAGCTGATTGAGAGAGGTACACGCATGATCGTTGAAGAGCTCAATATACAGAGAGAAGCTGCCAGGATACTGCTCATGCAGCACGGGTCAGTCAAGAAAGCACTGGAATCCTATAAAGAGAATTATCAGTAACCTCATTCTGAGCTCAAACTTCGAAGGAAATTTAAAGATGAACTAACATCATTAAAGAAATGGAAGACATTTTCACAAAAATTGGAACCGGGCTGACCCTGAGTCAGAAAATTGAACGTAAAATTGAAGAAGCGATCAGGCAGAAAAAGCTTATCCCGGGGACAAAGCTTCCTTCAGAAAAGGAATTATGCGCACAGTTCGCGGTAAGCCGCACCGCACTCAGAGAAGCACTGAGGAGGCTGAGCGCCAGGGGACTCATAGATATACGAAAAGGCAGCGGGATATATGTAACCGAACTCAAGATTGAGGATGCAATAAATTCTCTCCATCTTTTTTATGACCTGAGATTCAACTCCGACCTCATTCTTCAGATAATCGAGGTAAGGCGACTTTTTGAGCCTGAAGTAGCAAGGCTTGCCGCAAGGAACAGAACAGAAAACGACATCAAGACACTACAAAAGAACCTGGTAGAACTTGAACGCAGCAATCCGGATAATACCCAGCTCGAAGTGGACCTTATAAACAGGTTCCATATGAACCTGGCCAAGGCAACCCATAATCCTATTGTATTGATCAGCCTCGAACCGGTATATTCACTTCTCCCAAGAATGAGGAACCTGATTTACGGGAATATAGAAGGGGAAAAAGAGTATACGCTTAAATACCAGAAGGAACTGCTGAACGCAATGAAATCAAAAGACAGCCAGAAAGCTTATGATGTTTCGGTAGTCCTGCTTGAACGAAACATGGAGATTTACAAGAAGTACTTCAAAGCGTATTTATGATCCGTTCCAGGGTTCTGATCCTGCTCTTCCTGTGCCTGATTGGTGCGAATCTCTATTCGCAGGAGAGCGATACCCTGAGAAAAGGAATTCATCAGGAAGAGAATGAATTCTATTCTGCAATTTATCCGAAAGATCTCCCGTCAGACGCAAAAGGGACAATATTTCCTTCGGATCTGGATAGAAGTTACGCAAAAAGTCTTACAGCAAAGGTACTGGGCTGGCATCCATACTGGGCATCGTCAACTGCATACCTGAATTACAATTATGATGCTCTCTCTCATATTGCATATTTCAGTTATGAGGTTGATACTTCAACCGGCGGGTATACAACCATCAGAGGCTGGAACACAACTTCCATAATAGACTACGCACACCAGAAGGGAACAAAAGTCCTGCTCACAGTAACCAACTTCGGTTCGAAAAACAATACTTCTCTGTTATCTCATACAGACAGGCAGATATTTCTCCTGAATACGCTGATACCGCTTTTAAAATCGCGTAATGCCGACGGAGTGAATTTCGATCTCGAAACTGTCAGTGTGTCGCAAAGAAATAACCTTATAAACTTCATGCAGATGGCTTCTGATATGATCAAAGCCGAGATGCCTGAAGTCGAGATATCAATGGCCACACCTGCTGTCGACTGGTCAGGATCGTGGGATCTTAAGTCACTTTCTGAAATCTGTGACTATCTGATTGTCATGGGATATAACTATTATTGGAGCACCTCCTCGATAGCCGGCCCGGTGGCGCCCCTAGCCGGTGAAAACTATAATATTACAAGAACAGTAAATACATATCTTACTGCCGGGGTGGCACCTGAAAAGCTTCTTCTGGGACTTCCATGGTACGGATATGACTGGCCTGTGACAGGGGCATCCAGAAAATCTGCGACAACAGATACGGGCACTTCAAGAGTCTTTTCAGCAGCTGAAGAGCTGGCTACGAAGCATTCAAAGACTTATGATGAACTCACCTCCTCAGCATGGGTAAGCTACAAATCGGGAACATTGTGGAGACAACTCTGGTTTGACAACAACGAAAGCCTGCTGGCAAAATATAACTTTGCAGCTTCCAAGAACCTTGGAGGAATCGGAATATGGGCGTTGAGTTATGAAGGATCATATGATGAAGTATGGACAACAATTAAAAAGGTATATTCAGACGACTGGGAATCGGAAGAGGAACCTGAAAGTACAAATATAATAAGCATCTCACCCAATCCCGTTTTTGGAATTTCAGAGATTAAATTCTCGCTCCTCGAAAAAGAAAAGTTCTCCCTTAAGATATATGACACAAATGGAAAGGAAAGGATCGTTCTGGCAGATGAAGAGAGAGAAGCGGGAGTCTATACTGAAGAAATTAATCCGACAAATTTACATGCCGGATTATACTTTTGCACTTTGCGGACAAAAATGAAAATCTGCAGCAGAAAAATCGTAATTTTAAAATAGTGTTTTTCCCGCAGATCACGCTGATTTTCGAAGACAATTTTTCTGCGCCAGTCTGCGAAATCTGCGGGAGATTCTTTTTCTTTGTTAATACCATACTCATTTAAAACACTGCAGGTCATGCAACTGAAGAAGCTAATAATTTCAATTCTGATAATAATCCCGGTATTGATAGATGCACAGAAGGCTGATCCTCCTTTTTTAAAGTACTCAGATCATCCATGGGTGGATTCGGTACTCAAATCACTATCTCCCGGGGAGAGGGTTGCTCAGCTTGTGTGGGTTGCAGGTTTTGCAACCGGGGACATTTCGCATGAAGTCTGGCTCAATAAGCAGATAACCGGCAATGGTATCGGAGGTGTTATCTTCTTCGAAGGAGAAGCAGGAAGGCAGAGCGAGATGATCAATTATTACAATCGGATCTCGAAAGTTCCTCTGATCTTTGCGATTGATGCCGAATACGGACTCGGAATGAGGCTTGAAAATATTGAAAGATTCCCCTATCAGCTTACACTCGGGGCTATCCGGAATGACTCGCTGATCTACAGAATGGGGAAGGCAGTGGCCGGACAATTCAAACGTGCCGGTATTAACATAAACCTGGCTCCGGTTGCCGATATTAACAGTAATCCTCAGAATCCTGTAATTAATACAAGGTCATTCGGCGAAGATCGGGATAATGTGCGCAGGAAAACAGTGATGTACATGAACGGACTCCAGGATAATGGAATATTTGCCGTTGCCAAACACTTTCCGGGACATGGAGATACAGAAGTTGATTCACATTTCGATCTGCCTGTATTAAGACATTCCAGAGCCAGGTTAGATTCAGTGGAACTGGTACCTTTCAGCGCTTTGATAGATTCCGGAGTGGCAGGCGTAATGCCCGGCCATTTAAATGTATTGTCTGTCGATTCAACAATAAATTTCCCTGCAACTCTTTCTCAGAAGGTACTCACACAACTTCTGAGAAATGAACTGAATTTCAAGGGGCTGATCCTGTCCGATGCAATGAATATGGGAGGTGTGACAAAATACTCGGTTGCAGGTGAAGCCGATGCATTGGCGCTGAAAGCCGGTATGGATGTACTGGAGTATGTAACTGATCCTGACCTGTCGATCAGGACAATCATGGATAAAATTAAAAATGGAGAGATCGCACAACAAGTTATTGATGAAAAATGCAGGAAAGTCCTTGCTGCAAAATACTGGGCAGGTTTGAACGAACCTGGCACAATAAATGCCTCCGGTATTGAAAAGGATCTTGCAAAACCGGAAACAGAAGTTCTGATCCGTGAATTATATGCCAATGCGCTGACACTTCTTAAGAATGAAAATAACCTGCTTCCACTGAGAAACATAGATAAGATCAGGATAGCGACAGTGGCGATCAACAGGAAAGGGACCACCATATTTCAGAACAGGATATCCAGCTACAAGCCGGCTGATCATTTCTTCATTGATCCGTCAAAACCAAATGCCGTATCAGAATTGATACAGAAGTTATCAGGATACGATGTGGTTATTGCCGGAGTTTATGGCATTGAACAGCGTCCGGCCAGGGAATCAGCGATTACTTCGGCGTTGACGAGCACGATCGATCAGCTTACATCAAACAGCAGGTGTGTGGTTGTCTGGTTCGGTAATCCATATTCAGCAGGCAGGATTGAGTCTCTCCAAAATGCACATGCAATGCTGATGGCGTTCCAGGAAAATAATAATACTGAGGATCTCTCCGCCCAGCTGATATTCGGCGGTATCGGAGCAAGAGGATCGCTTCCGGTTACAATAAATGAACAATGGCCATATGGCTGCGGTTTGATGACACCGGGCAGCATCAGGGTGCAATATGGATTGCCCGAAAGCGCAGGCGTTTCTTCCGAAATGCTTGAAAGAAAGATAGATTCTGTTGCAAACAGGGGACTTGAGGCAAAAGCATTCCCGGGATGTGAAGTGATGATTGCAAGAAAAGGGATTATAATATTCCATAAGACATATGGCTATCAGACCTACGATAACAGAACACTTCTCGACAAGAATGATCTTTTCGACCTTGCGTCTGTTACAAAAATATCCTCAACGCTCGCCGGGCTTCTGGTGCTTGACTCAAAAGGCATTTTTTCCACCGATGTGACACTTGGGGAATATCTTCCATTCTTCAGCAAATCAAATAAGGGAGATCTTAAGATGATTGAGATCCTTACCCATCAGTCGGGACTCATATCATGGCTGCCTTTCTGGAAGGAGACGCTAAAAAAAAACGGGGAGCTTAATAATAGAATATACCACAGGGAAATCTCAGAAAAGTATCCTCTTGAGGTAGCCAACGGATTATATATTAAGGAGAAATACAGGAACAGGATATACACTGATATTAAAAAGTCGCCATTGGTGGAAAAGAAGTATGTATACTCGGACCTTGGCATGATGATAGCTCCTGATATTATTGCAAAGCTTACAGGAGAAAAATGGTATAAGTTTGTCACCGACAGCATTTATCACAAGATTGGAGCATATGATATAGGGTTCAATCCATGGCAAAGATACCCGCTGAGCAGGATAGTGCCCACCGAGTACGATTCACTTTTCCGCAAACAGCAATTGCACGGAACAGTTCATGATGAAGGAGCAGCGATGCTTGGCGGTATTTCCGGTCATGCAGGGCTCTTTGCAACTGCCGGCGACCTTATGAAGCTGATGGAGCTTTATCGCAGGATGGGATCATACGGAGGCGAACAGATAATAAGCAAAGATGTGATGGAAAGATACACGCGGGTGCAATTCCCAGAGAACAATAACCGGAGGGGAATCGGCTTCGACAAACCCCTGCTTAATAATTCAGAACTGCCGCAGAAGGATGCTTATCCTGCTAAAGGCGTATCACCCTCAAGCTTCGGACATTCGGGATATACAGGAACATTTGTATGGGTTGACCCGGAATATGAAATTTCCTATGTTTTTTTCAGCAACAGGGTCTACCCTACCAGGAATAATAATCTCCTTTCCTCTATGAATATACGGCTGGATATCCAGCAGGCTATTTATGATTCAATAATTGAATAGGAGCCGAATATTTTCAAGTTCTGCTATTTTAGAACAATTTTTTTAAAACGAATCTCAAAACGAGTCCCTTTATTCATTATTGAGTCTATACTTAATACAGCTTTATGAAGTTCAAGTATTTTAGATACTAAGGAAAGTCCTATACCAAATCCTCCAATGAATTTGGCATTAGATGCCCTTTTAAACGGTTTGTGGATACTTTTTACTTCATCGGTGGGGATTCCTATACCTTTATCAGCAATGATAATATCAATGAACCATTCTGAAAGAATAAACTCAACACTAACATCGTTATTTGAAAATTTGCAGGCATTGTCTAACAGGTTCTTAAAGGCAATTTCGAGCATTCCAGAATTGCCATTAATCAGCAGTTCATTTCCGATATCCGGATAATGTATTTTGGGTACAATTCTACGTCCATGATACTTGGTTTTTACCTCATGTATAGCATTAAATACGACTTCGTCAATGCGAATATCTGAAAATACAAAATCAATATCTTTATTGATTTGTGCCAATTCCAATAGACTATTAATGAGTGCGTTCAGTTTTTTAAGATCGTTTACCAATCCGGAAATATGATTTATATAATCATTTCTGTTCCTTTCCCGGCTTAAGAAATAGTCGCTTTCGCTTATCATTACCGTTAAAGGAGTTCGCAATTCATGTGAGGCATTTGATACGAAGTCTTCCTGATTTTTGAAAGCAATCTCAAGGTTTGTCAGCATTTCATTGAATGTAATTGCCAGCTGGGCAATTTCATCTTTTTTGTTACCTTCATTAAGTCTTTTGTTCAGTTTTAATGAATTAATTTCTTTAACGTTTTTTATGATCTGTGAGATAGGTTTTATGGCCTTCCGCGAGAATAAATATGAAAGCAATACTGATAACCAAACGCTGAAAAGGATGCTCCAGAATAATATCTTTCTAAGTTCAGAGAGGTTCTCACTGCGGGAGATGTCGGATGCCATAATAAATACATTAAAAATACGATCATTATAAAAATGTTTGTAGAAGACACCCTCCTTATCTGCTATCGAAAAATAATTCAGATTCCCAATAATGTTTCTTGCCAGTATCCTCGTATCTGAAAGATATTGAATATTATTACTGTATAACAAATTTAAGGCTGAATCAGTAATAGCGAGCTCTTCATCTTCCCATGAAATCGTTGATTGCTGAATTTTCTTCAACAAAGATGAGTCGACTTCAGCAACATTAATCAGCAGAGTAGCAGTATTTTTTGCGCTATCAAGAAGATTTTGCCTGAATTTGGCATGCTGGCTTGAGTATGAGAAATAGTAAACGAGAACCGAAAAGAAAAGTAAGATCCCTGCAACGATGAGCGTGAATTGAAAAGATAATTTTGCTTTAATTTTCATCTCTTATATTTCTTTATCGCTGCAATAAAATCCAAACCCAAATTTCGTATGGATCAGTTTAGGCTCAAAATCCTTATCGATCTTTTTCCTTAAATAATTGATATATACATCAATTATGTTTGTGCTTGGATCAAATTCGATGCCCCAGACCTGTTCTATTATGAATTCACGTGTAAGTAATTTATCTTTATTCCTCAGGAAGGTTTCCAGTAACAGAGATTCTTTCGCTGTCAGATCTATCTTTTTATCAGCCCGGATAACTGTTTTAGTATTTAAATCCATCTCAAGGTCGGCAAGTCCTAATTTTTCCGGGATTCTAATATATGAATCTGAACGTCTGATAAATACATTCACGCGTGCTAATAATTCTCTCAAATCAAATGGTTTCACCAGATAATCATCAGCGCCCACATCAAATCCTGCAATTTTATTATCAGTTGTTCCAAAGGCTGTTAGCATGATAATTGGAATTTTGCTATTCGTTTTTCGTATCTCCCTGCATAAATCATAACCATTTATTAATGGCAAATTAATATCTAAGATGATTAGATTATATTTATTTTTTTCGACAAGCTGTCTACCAATATAACCGTCAAGAGCAATTTCAGCATTGAATCCGGACTCTTCCAATTGCTTTTTTAATATTTCAGCAAGTCGCTGCTCATCCTCAACGATCAAAATGCTAATATTCTCCATCTTAACATGCCATTTGGTACAAATTTACACCATGAAAGGTAAGTAATTTAATGTTAAGCAGTTTTTAATAAATTTCTAATCAGTTTTTAATAGTCGCAAAGTTTTTTCATTGTTAGATTTGTAACAGTGATATCAATCTTTTTAATTTATGAGACTACTTAAAATGTCAAACGGTTTTAAGGTTTTTTTGTTCTGGTTCGCAA
Organism: Bacteroidales bacterium; assembly: GCA_025454755.1. GTDB lineage: Bacteria > Bacteroidota > Bacteroidia > Bacteroidales > VadinHA17 > LD21. Next base: position 12,068 of record JALONV010000033.1, read on the forward strand.
TATTTCTTGCACTGGTACTTCTCAAAATCTTTGTCTTTCCCGGATAAATAATTCAATTCATAATTTCAAGTTCAAGAATATAATTCTGAATATGTGGAACACTTTTTTTTAATACTTTGTTACTTTCGAAAAGCAGTTGCCATTGCAATACACCGGCAACTGCTTTTTATAATTACCTGATTGCCCGTAACTAATATTGTATTGGAGATGATTTCCGTTATAATTCCGACATTAAATGAGCAGACTACCATTTCAGATGTGGTTCATTTAGTTCAGAATGCAGCGGAAGTATCTGAAATTCTTATAATTGACGACAAATCGCTCGACGATACAATTAAAAACGCAAAAAGTGAAAAGACAAAAATATACACAAGCACAAAATTAGGCAAAGGGGCGTCAATGCGGGACGGAATGCTTCTTGCAAATAATGAGATTATTGTGTTCCTGGACGCAGATATTGCAACCTATCCGGGAAACATTATCAAAATCCTGACTGAACCCATAATTAATGACAAAGCAGACTTTGTGAAATCTGTTTTTGACAGGCAGGCAGGAAGAGTAACTGAGTTAGTAGCAAAACCATTAATCAGCTTGTTATTCCCGGAACTTGCTCATTTTTCACAGCCACTGAGCGGAATGATAGCAGGTAAAAAATCGTTATTCGAAAGATTATCTTTTGAAAATGACTATGGGGTTGATATTGGATTACTAATCGACATGCATCAGATTAAGGCAAGAATTTCTGAAGTACACATCGGATATATTGAGAACAGAATGCAATCGTTGGAACAACTCGGTAAAATGTCGGTTGAAGTATCGAGGGCAATATTAAAACGGGCGGAATCGATAAAGCAATCCAACCTTGAAGTGCTTGAAGATATTTCAATAATCAGAGACCAGATGGATTTTGCCATAAAGGAGAGTCTTCTGGGATTAAAGAAAATGCTCATTTTCGATATGGATAACACTATTCTCCGGAATAGTTTCATAACAACACTTGCAACAACATATAAATTCCAGGACAAACTTATCTCTGTTGTTACGGAAAACAGCAATCCTTATACACGAACCAAACTGGTTGCAAAGCTGCTTAAAGGATTAAACATAAAACAGTTATTAGAAACATTGGATAGTATTCCAATAACAAATGATTTTGAGAACACAGTTCAGATCTTCAAATCGTATGGATACCTCTGCGGAATAATAAGCGATAGTTATGATTGTATAACCAATCATATTGTCAACAAATTTGGCCTCGATTTTTCAATAGCAAACGAACTGGAATTTTCAAATAGTATAGCATCCGGAGAGGTTAAAATACCATCAGTATTCATAAAAACCAAGGAAAGCAACTGCAATCATGATTTCTGCAAATCAAACGCAATGAGGGAGATCGCCAAACGATATAAAATAGATATTAAAAATATTATAGCCATTGGAGACAGCGAGAGCGATATTTGTATGATTAAGGATTGTGGAATTGGTATTGCATTTTGCTCAACTAACGAAACGCTGAATTTAGTGGCCGATAAGATAATTTCAGAAAGAAGCTTTACTTCACTTGTAGAATTTATTCAATAAATATTTTATTGAACATAAAAAAACGATAGTAAAGAAAGAATAAATGAGAGCGTTAATAGGATTTCTTGCTTTTATGGCAGTTGTGTTAATTGCTGTAGTAATGTTGATCAGTGAATTAATTAAAAGTCGCAAAATCAAGGATCAATAATAAAAAGAAAAACCAGGCTGTGATATACAACTTGGTTTTCTTTGGTGCCCAGAACAAGACTCGAACTTGCACACCGTAACCGGCACCAGCCCCTCAAGCTGGCGTGTCTACCAATTTCACCATCTGGGCGGCAAAAGGAGATGTGCCCAGAACAGGACTCGAACCTGCACATCATCGCTGACACTAGTCCCTGAAACTAGCGCGTCTACCAATTTCGCCATCTGGGCTTATTTATAGGCTCAGGGCGAAGGGCGAAGGGCGAAGGGCAAAATGTTTTGCTCCGTGCTCTGCGCTCTGTGCTCTGCGCTGTTAAATAATTCTGAACACTTTTAAAAGAACATAAACATTAAAATATCTTGATAGCGGGTGCAAATTTAGTAAAAAAATCAAAAAATCCATTCTTAAATTATTTCATGTAATATAAAAATATATTTTTGTTTCAAAAGGCTGAGATGAAGATTGAAAAAATAATGAAATTCGGCGGGACATCAGTAGGAAGTCCCGGAAGAATGAAAGCACTTATTCCGCTGATAACCGACAGCGAAAAGAAAATAGTTGTGCTTTCAGCTATGTCAGGAACAACCAACAGCCTCGTTGAAATAACAGAACTTCTATACAATGACAATGTAAACGAAGCATCAGTAAAGATCGAAGCGGTAAGGGAAAAATATCATAATGTCGTTGACGATCTTTATGCCACGCCTGAGCATAAACAAACCGGTCATGAGATCATTAACTCGCACTTCGATCATATCAATAATTTTACCCTCAGGGTATTCACCAAGTTGCAGGAAAAGGCCATTATCGCACAGGGTGAGCTGATCTCAACTGCGCTCTTTCATGAATTGCTGAAAGAAAGAGAGATCAAATCGGTATTGCTTCCGGCGCTCAATTTCATGCGCATCGACAAGGATGGAGAACCAGATTATTATTATATAGAAGAGAATCTGAACAGAGAGTTGCGCAAGCACAATGCCGATACAATAAAGATTACACAGGGCTTTATATGCAGGAATGTATATGGAGATATCGACAACCTGAAGCGCGGGGGAAGCGACTATTCCGCATCAATCATAGGTGCAGCCCTTAAAGTGAAAGAGATCCAGATCTGGACCGATATCAGCGGATTCCACAATAACGATCCAAGGTTTGTTCCGAATACAAAAGTTATCCGTGAGCTCTCATTCGAGGAGGCTGCCGAACTGGCATATTTCGGCGCCAAAATACTTCATCCTTCAAGCGTAAACCCAGCCAGGGAAAAGAATATTCCGGTCAGGCTGAAGAACACAATGGAACCCGAAGATGAAGGGACCCTGATCACATCAGCAAGTGTTCTCCTTGATTATAAAGCCGTTGCAGCAAAAGATGGCATCGCTGTACTGAGGATTAAATCAGACAGAATGCTGATGGCTTATGGTTTTCTCAGGAAAGTCTTCGAGATATTCGAAGCCTACAAAACACCTATCGACATGGTCACAACCTCTGAAGTAGGAGTCTCACTGACAATTGACAATCCCCAGTATCTGAATGAGATTGCAAAGGATCTGAGGGAGCTTGGATCCGTGGAGGTTGAGGAGAACCAGACTATAATCTGTATCGTAGGAGATTTCAGAACTGAACGGACGGGATCGGCTCCCGAGATCTTCCAGGCTTTGAACTCCATACCGCTCAAAATGATCTCATATGGAGGAAGCCAGAACAGCCTCTCCCTTCTCATCGATACAAAAAATAAAACACAGGCGCTCAGACAATTAAGCAAACATATTTTCGACAACTCCAATGATAAGTAAAAACGCAGTTTCAAAATTCGGAGATCTTAAAACCCCATTCTACTATTACGATCTCAATGTCCTTAAATCAAACCTTGACACTCTGAAGAAAGAGTCTCAGAATTCAGGATATAAAGTTCATTATGCCGTAAAAGCAAATGCAAATCCAAGGATCCTGAAAATAATTTCATCATACGGATTTGGCGCCGATTGCGTCAGCTGGAATGAGATTGATTCTGCTTTGAAAGCAGGTTTCGATCCTTCAAAGGTTGTTTTCGCAGGTGTGGGAAAATCAGACTATGAAATAAAGAATGCCATCAACGCAGGGATCTACTGTTTTAATGTCGAATCAATTCCTGAACTTGAAGTTATTGAACAGTTTGCATCGGAATTGAATAAAACCGTACAGATCGCGCTGAGGATCAATCCTCTTGTAGAAGCGCATACACATAAATACATTACAACAGGAGTTGAGGAAAGCAAATTCGGGATCCACACATGGGAACTTGAAAACGTCCTGAAGGCTTTGACTGCCATGAAACATATAATCTTAATTGGCATACATTTCCATATCGGATCGCAGATTACCAGAATGGCAGTGTTTCAAAGCCTCTGCACTCATATAAATGAGCTGCAGGACTGGTTTGCCAACCGAAACGTTGATCTGAAAGTAGTTAATGTCGGCGGAGGTCTTGGAATCGATTATAAGAACCCTGACAAAGCGCCGGTTTTTGCCGAGTATTTCAATCTAATGCATGAATTCATCGATCTGAAGCCTGGTCAGGAACTGCATCTTGAGCCGGGAAGATCGGTTGTAGGACAATGCGGCTCATTGATTTCCAAAGTGCTCTATATAAAAAAAGGCAGCAATACGATTTTTGCAATCATCGATGCAGGAATGACTGACCTTATACGTCCTGCCCTTTATCAGGCACATCATAAAATTGAGAACCTTACTTCAAAAGGCAGCATATACAAGTATGACGTCGTTGGTCCGATCTGTGAATCATCTGACACTTTTGCCAGATATATTGAATTGCCGGAGACGCACCGGGGAGACATCATCGCAATAAGATCGGCAGGAGCATACGGAGAAGCAATGGCATCGCGGTATAATCTCAGGGATCTGCCCGGTACTGTATTTTCTGATGAATTATAAAACCCCCTGTCGCTGCGCGACATCCCCCTGAAGGGGGACTAAAAACATTTTGTATTTAGCCCCCCTTTAGGGGGGATGGGGGGTCTGTTCACTTAAGATTATTAGCTTCTTTACGTATCTTACTGTGCTTGATTCCGTAGAAGAAATATATACAGAATCCTAAAGCCATCCAGATTATAAGCCGCAACCATGTATCACCAGGTAATGCTGCCATTTGAACAAAGCAGATAAGAGCTCCCAGTATGGGCACTAAAGGAACCCATGGAGTTTTAAATGGTCTTTTCAGATCCGGTCTGGTTTTTCTAAGGACGATTACACTCAGACAGACAATAATAAATGCCAGGAGGGTTCCGATTGAAACCAGCTCCCCGAGAATGCTTATTGGCAGTAAGCCTGCAATTACCATTGCAACTGAACCGGTTATTATGGTGCTGATATACGGAGTCTTGAACTTGGGATGGACCTTTGAAAACACCGGAGGAAGCAATCCGTCTTTCGACATGGTAAAGAATATTCTGGGCTGCCCGAGCAGCATCACAAGTATCACTGAGCTCAATCCGGCGATTGCAGCAATTTTTACGATTGGTCTTAACCAGAACATTCCTTTACCCATAGCATTAACACCAACAGCTACCGGATCTGCAACATTCAGAAATGTATAGCTTACAATTCCTGTAAGAACTATTGCAACGAGAATATAAAGTATGGTTGAGACGCTTAAAGAACCAAGGATCCCAATCGGCATGTCTCTCTGTGGATTTTTTGCTTCCTGCGCGGCCGTGGAAACAGCGTCAAATCCAATATAGGCAAAAAATATCACTCCTGCTCCGCGAAGGATACCACCGATGCCGTACTTGCCAAATTCCTGTCCGTAAGCTTTCAGCCACCCCCAGAGACCTCCATACTCGGAGATCGGTGTATTCTCAACAGTATTAGGCGGAATGAAAGGATGCCAGTTGGATGATTTTACAAACATGAAGCCAATGGCAATGAACAGAATAATGACCGACACTTTGGTGATCACCATTATATTATTGAAGTTGGCCGATTCTTTTATCCCGATTACCAGAAGGGTCGTCAGGAGTGCTACGATAAACATTGCCGGCAGATTGAGGATGCATGTCACATGCTGAAGAGAATTCACATCTATTCCTGTCGAGGCGAGGGTTGCAGCATATTGTTTTGTAAGTGACATCCACCCTATATCCGGCACATTTACAAGTGTCGTGCCAGTAGCTCCTGTAAACTGTGCAGGAATATAGATATTAAGATCCTTCAGGAAGCTGACAACATAGCCTGACCATCCGACCGAAACAGTTGATGCGGCAAAGAGGTATTCCAGTATCAGATCCCATCCGATAATCCACGCAAAAAATTCACCGAGAGTAGCATATGAATATGTGTATGCACTTCCGGCAATAGGGATCATCGAAGCAAACTCTGCATAACACAAACCCGCAAAACCGCAGGCCAGGCCAGATATAATGAATGATAGAACAATTGCAGGACCTGCATACTGGGCAGCAGCCTGACCGGAAAGGACAAAAATGCCGGCGCCGATAATAGCGCCAATTCCAAGAGTGGTAAGGTTCAGGGCTGACAATGATCTTTTTAATCCGCCTGTTTCTTTTGATTCCTGCATCAGCTGATCGAGCGGCTTTGTAATTAGCAGTTTACTTTTTGCCATAGACTGGTTATGAGATTCGCAGAGAAATGTTAGTTCTTACAAACGTAACTTTTTTTTTAAAAATAAAAGGTGATGTGGAAACTTAATAATTACTAAAATGTTGGAGATTCCTCACTTCGTTCGGAATGACATTGATTATAAGGGATTTAATTACTACATTTATAAATCAAATATAACTCAGAGTATTTTCATGAACAGATTGAATATCTTATTTTTTCTGCTCTCACTACTCTCCTGCTCTCCTCTGAAGGAATACAGTGAATTGCCGGAAGTTAAAGCATTGGAACCGGAGATCGTAAAGTTTGAATCGCTCGACAGGTCAACGGTCTATCCCGATGATGCTATTCTGTTTGCCGGAAGCTCAAGTATAAGACTATGGTCGACTCTCGAAAAGGATATGGCGCCATATAATGTCATTCAGAGGGGTTACGGCGGTTCAAAGCTCAGCGATTATGCAGTCTATGCCGAAAGGATCTTCTCTCCTCACAAATGTAGTGCGCTGGTGCTTTTCGTTGCTAACGACATCACCGGGAGCAAGAACGATAAAAGTCCTGAAGAGGTCACAGAGCTCTTCAGCATTATTCATAAAACATTCAGGAAAACAAACCCGGGCGCTCCTGTATTTTTTATTGCGGTAACACCTACCCGCCTGCGCTGGAAAGCATGGCCTGAGATAAGCAAGGCAAATGCACTGGTAAAGGAATGGTGTGAAAATCACCGGAATACGTATTTCATTTCCACCGATACGGCATTTATTGACGCAAATGGAGAACCCAGGGAAGAACTTTTTTTGAGCGACAAGCTTCATTTGAATCCGGATGGGTATAAAGTCTGGACCAGGATTATTAAGGCAGAGGTTGAGGCGGTGATCGGTGATCGGTAATCGGTAATCGGTAATTGGTAAATCAGTAATACTATGATAATATGAAGAATTCGATTTCACGCAGGAAGTTCGTAAACAGAACAATAGGTGCAGGTGCCGGTATGTTGATTGTACCTGCAGCTGCCGGTTTAGGTATGCAGTCAAAAAACATTTTAAGCAGACCTCTGATAATAACCAGCCATGCCAATGATACAGGAAAGAATGCCATGGAGGCAGGCTGGGAGATCCTTATAAAAGGAGGCTCTGCAGTCGATGCTGTTGAAAAAGCAGCAAACATAATCGAGCTCGATCCTGAAGATACGAGTGTCGGCTTTGGAGGTTTGCCAAATGAGAACGGAGTTGTGCAGCTTGACGCTTCATTCATGGATGGAAAAACCTATTCTGCAGGAGCAGTAGCATGTCTTGAGAATATTAAAACTCCTGCATCGGTAGCAAGAATGGTTATGCAGCATACCGATCATGTGCTACTGGTCGGGACAGGAGCGCTGGAGTTTGCAAAAGCCTGGGGATTCCCGGAGGAAAATCTCCTCACCGAAAAAGCCCGAAAGATTTGGCTGCGCTGGAAGGAAGAGATGAGCGAGGATGACGACTGGGGTGCTCCTGACCATCTTAAGAATATAATGAAGAAAGAATCGTACTGGCGAGATTTCCCGGATATTGAGCATCATTACGGCACAACAAACGTTCTGGCGATCGACAGCAACGGTGATATTGCCGGATGCACAACAACAAGCGGATTAAGCTTCAAGATCAACGGACGTGTGGGTGACTCACCGATAATAGGTGCGGGTCTGTATGTGGATAATGAAGTCGGTGCAGCCGGGGCCACAGGACGCGGTGAGGACGTGATCAAATCATGCGCCTCATACTATATGGTAATGAGAATGAAGGATGGACGAACCCCCCAGCAAGCCTGTGAAGATGCACTTCAGATGATTGTCGAGCGGTATAAGAAAGTGAATCCCGACTTCTATCCCAGAGAAAAGTTTGTCGCCATCAGCAGGTATGGGGAGCTTGGCTGTGCAACGATGAATGGCAGCCGCAACCCGCAGATGTCGGTGATGACTGATAAAGGATACACAAGGTTCGACGGAACCATTGCATACAAGGGAAAATAGCTCAGGGCGCAGGCCTTGCCAGCCGTAGCTGGACGAAGTACAGCGAAGGATGGGCTCAGGGCGCAGGACATGGGGCATGGGGCATGGGGAATGGAGCGCAGAGAGCTTTTTTCGGTCTTCGGTTCCGCTTCGCGGAATTTCCTCACTTCGTTCGTCAATCTTCCGTCTTACTTGACCTTTATACTCTTTTCATAAAGTGTCTCCCAGCCTTCAGTGCCGGCTGGTTTTTCAGGATTCACAACTTTTCTCTGAAGCTTTTTGATAACATAAGATCCTCCTCGTCTGGTTCCCAATTCACCCTTGTCGCCCGTATAATCAACCCAGGCTATGAACCAGTTGATCTTGTGAGGGAGAACTATACCGGTTTCAATCCAGCCAATATCCTCTTCTGCCAGTGTATAGTTGTCATAATCGCTCCGGTAGACATCCACATAATATCTTTGCTCATTAAGGTGTGAGAAAACCACTACCCCGTCGGCATCAGTATATCCCTCGGCATATATATTTTGCTCGTTATCCCATGATGTCAGGTTCGGGTAGAGAAAGACGCTTGCATCTGCAATCGGGTTGTCAAAATTCAATTCTTCATTCCATTCAAAAACATCAACTTCCAGCAGTGTCGGTATGAAGATCTCAATAGTCATCTTTGCGACATCCTTCATATTTGCATTGATAGCGGTAAGAGTAACTTCAAATACACCTGTTCCGGTAAAAATGTGCATGGGGTTTTCAGCTGTTGAGATAACACCATCACCAAAATCCCATTCATAGCTGTCGGCATATTTTGAAGTGTTGGTAAAGTAGACCTCCTGTCCGACTTCAGGATCTATGGCATCGGTGCTGAAACGTGCCTCCGGCATCTTATCCGTGCATGAATACAGGATAACCGGCAGAAGCAGAGCTAGATAGTATATCTTTTTCATTGTAGTAGGTATTTGTATCTGTTTTATCTAAGTCAAAATGCATGCCATCTTTTATTTCTAAAAGGGATTTGATACAGAAAATGGAGATTCTTCGCTTCTCTTCGTTCAGCTCAGAATGACATTTATTTTTTTTATCTAAGGAGGTGAGGTTAGAATGGCGGCCACGCCGCCATTCTAACCTCACCTCCTTACACTAATTAAGTTCCTGTCATTCCGAACGAAGTGAGGAATCTTTTTCAGTTTTTCTAGTCATAAAAATTTTCTATCTTTGCATCCCTGTAAAAATGGCTATCACAATGATAAAGATAACATTTCCTGACGGAACACAAAAAGAATTCAAAAAAGGAATAAGCAGTCTTGAAATTGCAGAACAAATCAGTCCCCGTCTGGCAAAAGAAGTCTATTCAGCATCAGTCAACGGTGAAGTTCGTGATCTTACACGTCCTGTTGATGCAGATGCAACAATCAGGCTTCACAAATGGGATGATCCCGAAGGAAAGCATGCTTTCTGGCACTCATCATCGCACCTGATGGCAGAGGCACTGGAGGTTCTGTATCCGGGAATGAAATTCGGTATAGGTCCTGCCATTGAGAACGGTTTTTACTATGATGTTGATCCGGGGAACGACAAGGTGATAACTGAAACCGATTTCCCTGTGATAGAAAATAAAATGAGAGAGCTTGCTGCCACAAACCAGTCGTTTACAAGGCAGGATGTGAGCAAAAAGGAGGCTATGGAATTTTTCACGAAAAAAGGTGATGAATACAAGACAGAGCTTATCAGCGAGCTTGAAGACGGCACTATTTCATTATACAAAAGCGGGAGCTTCACTGATCTCTGCCGCGGACCACATCTTCCTTCTGCAGAACCCATTAAGGCCATTAAGCTTACAAGCGTTGCCGGTGCATACTGGCGCGGTGATGAAAAAAGCAAGATGCTTACAAGGATATACGGGATAACTTTCCCGAAACAAAAAATGCTGGATGAATATCTGGTGATGCTGGAGGAGGCCAGAAAACGCGATCACAGACGCATTGGAAAAGAACTTGAACTCTTCACATTCTCTCCTAAGGTTGGGATGGGACTTCCGTTGTGGCTTCCGAAAGGCGCCGAAATAAGACAGAACCTTATTAACTTCCTGACAGGCGTGCTGAAGAAAAAGGGGTACAAGATAGTTGCTACTCCTCACATTGGAGACGTAAGCCTGTATAAGACGTCAGGACATTATGAAAAGTATGGTGTCGATTCATTTCAGCCTATGTCAACACCCCAGGAAGGCGAACAGTTTATGCTTAAACCGATGAACTGTCCGCATCACTGTGAAATATACAATGCTACTCCACATTCATATAAAGAGTTTCCACTGAGGATGGCAGAATTCGGAACAGTGTACAGATATGAGCAGAGCGGTGAGCTTCACGGATTAACAAGAGTCAGGAGTTTTACCCAGGATGATGCCCATCATTTTTGCAGACCTGAACAGCTGGTGGAAGAATTTAAAACCATTATTGATCTGATTGTTTATGTATACAGAAT
>JALONV010000096.1 GCA_025454755.1 Bacteroidales bacterium
AGGTGATCTTTGAGGAAGGCGAAATTCTAAAACCAGACAACAGGCCATATACTGTTTTTACGCCATACAGGAATAAGTGGCTTCTTAAATTCAGGGAAACTAACACTTCCGGGGCTCAAAGAAATAAGAAACTGCCGGACAATTTTTACTCTGTTTCTTGCCCATTTCCCACGCTTGGGGATATCGGTTTCAAGAAAAGCAGCCTTGCTGTCAGACCTTATGAATTGTCAATAATCCCCGATTATGAAAAGCACCGCGATCTGCCTGCAGAAGACAAGACCAGTTATCTCTCTCCCCATCTGCGATTTGGCACGGTCAGCATCAGAACAGTCGTAACCATTGCTTTGAATGGAAATATTACATTTCTGAATGAACTGATCTGGCGTGAGTTTTTCATGCAGATCCTTTTTAATTTTCCTCACGTAGTAACGGGGAATTTCAAGACGGCATATGATGATATACAATGGCGAAATGATGAAGGGGAATTTGAAAGATGGTGCAATGGTGAAACAGGTTACCCGATGGTCGATGCCGGTATGCGCCAGCTGAATGCGACGGGGTATATGCATAACCGGGCACGGATGATCACTTCCGGTTTTCTTTGCAAGCATCTTATTACAGACTGGCGGTGGGGAGAAGCATATTTTGCAGGAAAGCTTCTCGACTATGAGCTCTCTTCAAATAACGGGAACTGGCAATGGGCAGGAGGAACAGGCTGTGATGCGGCGCCATATTTCAGGGTTTTCAATCCTGAAACGCAACAGAAAAAATTTGATCCGAAAAATGAATATGTCAAACGCTGGGTGAAGGATTTAGGGAAGCCCGGCTACCCTCCAAAAATAGTCGATCATGATTTTGCAAGACAAAGAGCAATAACAACATATAAAGCCGGTATAAGGAAAACTCTTTACAAATAATCCTTCGTGTTCCTTTGTATTTACTTTTGTGTTCTTTGTCTTAAAAATATTAGAAAATCATGAAAACATTTTTACTTCTTCCGCTATTTGGCATAATATTAATGTGCGGATCGCAAAATATTAATACTGATCCGTATTCGATACTTGAAGCTGATGTGATTGTTTACGGCGGTACATCAGCGGCTGTAACCACTGCAGTGCAGATTGCAAGGATGGGAAGATCCGTTATAATTGTATCTCCCGATAAGCATCTGGGCGGATTATCATCTTCCGGACTGGGATTTACCGACACCGGCAATAAGAAAGTTATAGGCGGTATAGCCCGGGAGTTCTACCAGCTTGTTTATCAGCACTATCAGAAACCTGAGTCCTGGAAATGGCAGAAACAGTCTGAATAAGGAAACATGGAACGGTGTTCAGAAAGGAGTATTTCATCATGGACATTATTTCAAGGATAAAGTTGATCCGTATATGATCCCCGGCAATCCTTCCAGCGGCCTTCTTCCGCGGATTTCATCTGAAGTTCCAGGCGAAAACGGATCAGGGGACAATAAAATACAGGCTTATTGTTTTAGATTATGTCTTACCCGGAATCCTGAAGGTTTTGTCCAGAATGAAGGAGACATCGGCGTACGTCCTGAAAAACCATATCAGATAGACCTCGGATCGCTGATGCCAAAAAAAGAAGAGTGCAGCAATTTACTTGTTCCGGTATGCATTTCATGCTCACACATTGCTTTCGGATCGATCAGGATGGAGCCCGTATTTATGATACTGGGCCAGAGTGCCGGGACAATAGCTGCAATGGCACTGGAGAAAAGAAGCAGTATTTATAAACTCAGCTATGAAGAAATTAAATCAAAACTTGAATCTGAGGGTCAGATACTTGATTTTTGACTTACTTTTGTCTGGAAAATCATTCACTATGAAGACACGTATTTTATTTGTGTTGTTGGTTTTATCCCCTGTACTAAAATCACAGACCTCCACGCTTAATCTCTGGCCGGATGGCATTCCGGATCTTATACTTAATATGAATTACATTGAAAAAGTCACAATTTCTGAGGGAGTGCCGACAAGGTTTGAGAAAGTGACGATCCCCTCCCTGTATGTTTACCTCCCTCCGACTGATATGGCAACAGGGACTGCCGTGCTTATTTTTCCCGGCGGAGGATATGCTGCGCTGGCCTTTAACCACGAGGGCAATGCGATTGCAAAATGGCTTAATGAATATGGTATTGCAGGGATAATACTGAAATACAGGCTCCCTTCTGACTTAATCATGAAAGACAAATCTGCAGGCCCGCTTCAGGATGCGCAGGAGGCTTTGCGTATCATACGCCGGAATGCATCAAAATGGAATATAAATCCAAATAAAATAGGTGTGATGGGATTTTCCGCAGGAGGTCATCTGGCATCAACACTCTCAACTCATTATGCCGAAAAAGTATATGAGCCGAAAGATACAACAAGTGCGCGCCCTGATTTTTCCTTACTCATATATCCTGTAATCACAATGGACTCTTCTTTTACACATGCAGGTTCAAGAAGGAATCTCATCGGGGTAAATCCTTCTCCGGAAGCTGTTAAACGTTTCTCCAATGAAATGCAGATCAATGAAAAAACCCCACCGGCTTTCCTGGTTCATTCTGCAGATGACAAAACAGTTCCGGTAAAGAACAGTATGGTTTATTATGAAAGACTGGTAAAATCCGGCATTCCTTCAGAGCTTCATGTTTTTCAGAAAGGCGGACACGGATATGGACTGGCCGGTGGAAAGGAAACAGAATCAAAGTGGCCTGATCTCTGTATCAACTGGTTAAAGGCTTCAGGATTTTAATAATAATATCATGGCAGCAAAAAAGATCACCCGTCGTCAGGCAATAACTGCAGCATCTGCAGGTGCCCTCGGAACAATGGTTAACTGGTCGATGCCTGCTTTCTCTGTTGGCACGCCGCAGGAAAAGCTGGCAATAAATGGCGGTACAAAAGTCCATGAACTCCCCTGGCCGCAATGGCCGGTCTGGGATCAGTCTGCAGAGAAAAATATAACCGATATGCTTCGTACCGGTAAATGGTGGCGGGGCGACGGCGAATATGTTGCTGATTTTGAAGCAAGATATTCCGAACTGATGGGTGTAAAAAGATGCCTGGCCACCGCCAGCGGAACAACTGCTTTAATAACTTCCCTAAAAGCTCTGGGTGTGGATGCCGGCGATGAAGTGCTTGTTTCGCCTTATACATTCATCGCATCATATAATGTCATCTTCATGAATAAGGCATTGCCGGTGTTCGTGGATACTGATCCTGAGACATTCCTTATGGATCCTTCAAAAATCGAATCCAGGATCACCGACCGTACTACCGCAATTCTCCCAGTTCATATCTATGGACTGCCTGTCGACATGGACAGTGTAAATGCTGTTGCGCAAAAACATAGCCTGAAAGTTGTTGAAGATGCATGCCAGGCCTGGCTGGCACAGTACAGAGGCAAAAAAATCGGCACACTCGGGGATGCAGGCTGCTTCAGCTTCCATAATTCTAAAAATCTTCCTGCCGGTGAAGGAGGTGCAATAATCAGCGACAACGAAGCCCTGATGGACAGATGCCATTCGCTTCATAACTGCGGAAGACCCTTTGGAACAGTTGCAAGAACATCATCTTATCCGATATCCGGAGCGAATTTCAGGATGCAGCAGGTACAGGCGCTGATACTTATGTCGCAGATGAACCGTATCTTCAGGGATGCCGACATTCGTCTGGCAAATGCAATGTTCCTCGATACCAGACTGAAAGATATACCGGGTATCATTCCTTATAAGCTTGCACCCGGGGCCGAAAGGTCCGCTTACCATTTATATCCTTTCAGATATATAAGCAAGGAGTTCGACAATGTGCCAAGGGATAAATTTATCAGGGCGCTTAATGCCGAAGGGATACCATGCAGCAGCGGATACGGCCGCCAGAACAGGGACGGTCTTATTGAAGATACTCTGAACTCAAGAGGCTTTAAAAGATTATTTTCAGAATCCCGCCTGAAACAGTGGCGTGAAGAAAATGTCCTCCCTGGCAACGACCAGCTATGCAGTGAAGCTGTGACATTTACCCAGAATATTCTGCTGGGAAGCATCAACGACATGCAGCATATTATCGATGCGATTGCAAAGATCTGGAGGAACAGGGATTCTCTGAAACAATAGATCAGGCAAAGGAGAAGCTGTCGTACTTGATATCGTTCTCATCAAGAAGTTTCCTGAAGCGGCTGTAACAGGAATTGTCATTATAATCCATAGCGATTGCCTTTAATAGTCCATCCTTATCTCCTTTGTCAACATGGAACAGAAGAAACAGTTTGTCAAGTTCTTCTCCGGCAAGTGTTGTTGAATATTCATAATCTGAGTCCCCGAACCACTCGTCCACACTCTTGCCGACATCATATCCTTCAATGATAAGCTTCTCATCTTTAAAGAATGCCTCTATCCTTACACTGATGTCCGGAGTCTGATACTGGTATAAAATAATGCGTTTCATTATGTTAAAGTTACAAAACCCTTTAACATAAGTCAAATTTAATTATATGCAAATTCTCAAATGAATTTTTTAAAGTTTCCAGCCCGGACCTCTGACAACTTTCCCTGGAAGAGCACCGGTATGTTCCCCATTCTTCAGGACCTGGACACCATTGACAAAAACATGAACCATTCCCGTTGCATATTGCTTTGGAGATTCGAAAGTTGCATTATCCCTGATAGTTGTTGGATCAAAGATGGCTATATCGGCATAATAACCGGGCTTCAGCGCTCCCCGTTTTTTGATCACCAGGTTTCCGGCCGGAAGCGAGGTGAGCTTGCGAACCGCTTCCTCGATAGAAATGACCTTTTCTTCCCTTACATATTTACCGAGCAGACGGGCAAAATTGCCATATGCACGAGGATGAGTGCTCGATTTCAGGAATACACCTTCCGGTGCCTGTGAAGAGCCGTCGGAACAGAAACTCATCCAGGGCAGAGCTATTTCTTTCCTTACATTATCTTCTGACATAGAAAAATATACTACACCGATACGGCTGTTGTCATCTATTACAAGATCCATTACAGTTTCTTCCGGCGATTTCTTTCTAATTTCTGCTGCTTCAGCAAGTGTTTTACCTGTGAGGTATTTTAATGAATCTGTATTAAAACCAACAAGCAGTATGTTTTTGGCTGATCCCGGTTTTCTGAGTATTGTATTAAGTATGTAAGGACCAACTTTCCCCCTGACTTCGGGATCCTGAAGTCTTTTTCTCCACGCATCAAATCCATCCTCCTGAACCCAGTCCGGCATAAGAACATCGAATCCTGTTGAACTTGCCGTGTAATTGTACATATCGGCAGTTATCTGAAGCCCGGCTGATCTTGCTGAATCTATCTTTCTCACAGCAGCATCAAACTTCTCCCAGTTTGTTTTCCCTACCTGCTTGAAATGATATATTTCAGCCCTGATATTTGCTTCTTTTGCCACGCTGATAAGTTCATCCATACTTTCAAGCAAACGATCATCTTCATTTCTTACATGAGAAATATACATACCGTCATATTCCGAAACAATTTTACAAAGGGCTGTCAGCTCTCCGGTTTCAGCAAACGAAGCAGGCACATATTCAAGGGCAGAGCTCAGTCCGACAGCGCCCTCTTCCATGGCCTGGCGCACCAACAGTTTCATTGTGTCGAGTTCAGCATTCGAAGGGGCACGGTTTTCATAACCTATTGTATAAATTCTTAAAGTAGAAGAACCGACAAATGAAGCAATGTTTGTCGAGACTCCTTTCCTTTCAAGAAATTCAAGATATTCACCCAATGTGGTCCATTCAACATCATATTTAATATCGCCCTGATCCTTCTTCATCTGCGTCTTCATCCTGTCATTCAAAGGTCCCCAGGAATCACCCTCTCCCAGCACTTCCAGAGTCACACCCTGTCTTATATCACTCTGGGATCTTCCATCTTCAATTAGTGATTCAACTGCCCAGCTCAGCATATTGATAAATCCCGGGGTAACGGTTAAACCTTCTGCGTCAATTTCTGACCGGCCTCTGTCATTCTTCAGATCTCCAATAACGGCAATGGTATCTGCATTTATCCCGATATCCCCTGTAAATGAAGGAGATCCGGAGCCGTCCATTATCTGTCCGTTTCTGATCAGAACATCATAGGTGGCATGAGAAGAACAGCCGCAAATAACAAGAACAACGAGGAATATTATTTTTAAATATCGCATAATCATTATTTTTTATGGACGCCGATACCCGGCTGATCGTCTGAAATAGTATAACATGGAGCCGTGTAATCCGGACCGCCCTTAAATGGTTCCTGTTGAGGAGAAAGATGCGGATCGAGATCGATATAATCAAAGCCGCCCAGGCCTCCCACCATGTGAATTGAACACGACAGGGCAAGCTTCGTTTCGAGCATACACCCAACCATAAGTTTAATATTTGCACTGCGTGCGATGGCTGCGATATCGAGAGCTTCGATGATACCTGATTTCATTATCTTGATATTTATAATGTCGGCACATCCTGTTCTGACTACATTTATTGCGTCAGCACTGGTAAATACCGATTCATCTGCCGCTATCGGAACCGAAGTATGGTCCTTGACAAATCTCATACCCTGCAGGTCGGTTTTAATAACTGGTTGCTCAAAAAGGATGGGGCGGATGTTGTGCTTATCAAGTGCTTCAAGAAAATGGACTGCCTCAGGCGGGGTATATCCCTGGTTGGCGTCGAGCGTTATTTCACAGCCGGGGGCTCCCTCCTTAATAGCCAGGATCCTCTCTATATCATCTTTCAGTTTCTTGCCAACTTTGGTTTTTAAAATATGATATCCCTCTCTGGCATACTTCTCAGCATTTTTCCTGGCAGTTTCCGGAGGAACAATATCGACCGTATAATCAGTTTCGATCTTGTTTTCCGCGCCTCCAAAGAATTTGTACAAAGGGATATTTATCAATTTAGTGTAAGCATCGCCCAAAAGACGCTTTTAAGGATTTTGGATATTGCCTTGTATTCAGAAATATCCTTGTCAATGATGAAGCCTTTGCAGCTTTCAAGAGTGGCCAGAACTGTAGCCTGGTTTTCTCCATTGATCGGTTCCAGGGGCGCGGCCTCACCATACCCTTCGATGCCATTATCAAGCACTACGGTAACAATAACATTTTCAATGCAATACTTCGTGCCGATAGCAATGGTAAATGGTTCATCCAGTTTTATGTTTACCGGTTCGATAATTACTTTACTGATTTTAGTCTTTCCCATTTGTTTTGATCCATTTTTTAATATTGTCGAGCAATGTTTTTATCTGGGCAATCGA
>JALONV010000097.1 GCA_025454755.1 Bacteroidales bacterium
GGAGCATAACTCGAAGGATGAGACTGATGAATATATTTATGGTTCGGCGGAAGTTGTCGGACTGATGTGTCTGAAAGTCTTTGTGAATAAAGATGAAAAGCTGTTTGGCGAGCTGAAAAATCCTGCAAGAAAGCTTGGTTCGGCTTTTCAGAAAGTGAATTTTCTGCGTGACCTTAAGAATGACACCCAGGAACTCCAGAGACAATATTTCCATAACCTGGCGGGCCGGAAGTTCGATGAAGTAATAAAAACAGAAATTATCCGGGATATCGAAAATGATTTTAACTCCTCGATTGATGGATTGAAAAATCTTCCAAGAAATTCCAGGCTGGGGGTAATGATAGCATTCTTTTACTATAAAAACCTGCTTAAGAGAATAAAAAGGACACCGGCAGACAGGTTGCTTGAAAAGAGGATAAGAGTTCCCGATATGATTAAGCTCCTGCTGCTTTTTAAAGCTTTGTTCGTCAACAGATACAATATTATTTGATCTCCGCTGTCAATTATTAAATATGATAATGACCAATGAATGAGCCCCTTGTCATACTTGTTGATAAAGATGACCGTCAGACCGGAACAGCCGGGAAGATGGAGGCACATCAAAAGGGGTTACTTCACAGGGCTGTCTCCGTTTTCATAACAAATTCACGTGGAGAATGGATCCTGCAAAGAAGAGCCCTGGACAAGTATCATTCAAAGGGTCTCTGGACAAATACCTGCTGTACCCATCCGCACCCCGGAGAAACGGCTGAAGAATCTGCCAGGCGCCGCCTTAGTGAAGAGATGGGAATAGAGTGCACTCTTACAGAACTCTTTACTTTCATCTATAAGGAGAAACTGGACAGCAACCTTACAGAACATGAACTCGATCATGTATTCTTCGGAGTATCTGACATTATTCCGGTAATAAATACTTGCGAAGTTGAAGAATGGGAGGCTGTTTCATTCAACGACCTGCATGAAGACATTGGTAAAAATCCGGCAAATTATACTTACTGGTTTAAAGAAATATATGAGAACGTGAACCGGCATTTCTTAAAATTCCGCAACAAAATCAAATGATCTTACATTTAAAACAGCCATGTTATTATACCTCATAATTGAGCTCTGTACAATAATCATCCCATTACTCTTCAGCTTTGACAAGAGGATTGGCTTTTACAAAAAATGGCCTCCCTTGTTTCTTTCGGTTTTCTTAACAGGCATTTTCTTTATTGTGGCTGATATTTATTTTACCAGGAATGGCATCTGGGGTTTTAATCCCCGCTATACATCAGGAATTCTTTTAGCCGGACTGCCCCTCGAAGAATGGCTTTTCTTCGTTATAATTCCATATTCAAGCATCTTTATTCATAATGTTTATATTGGTTATCTCCCACGTGTTGTTCTGCCGGCAAATCTTACCCGTATCATTACAGGTATAATTCTGTTGGGATTAATGCTGATCATGATAACTAATTATGATAAAATATATACTCTCTTCAGTTCTTTAGTTATGGCGATTGCATTGATAATTTCAATAATAAATAAGAAGTCGGTTCTCCAGATATTCTATATTACTTTCCTGATAATCTTAATCCCCCTCATAATGGTCAATGGCATACTTACAGGGACTTTAATTAATGATGAAGTAGTCTGGTACAAAGCCGGAGAAATAACAGGAATCCGTATCCTGACCATCCCGGTCGAAGATATTGCTTATGGTTTCAGCCTTATTTTGATAAATCTGTTAATAATGGGATATTTACAAAAACTATTTTATAAAAACCCTGGTCAGAAGAATGAAGTTTGACTTCAAAAATACGGGTAACTATTTTTATGGAAAAGAAAAAGAGATCAGGTTTTTTCTCATTGTCTTTTTTATTGTTGGCATTCTGGGAGTGGCCCTCCCCCTGTCGAGGAACTTGTTTATTACTCTTATACCACTGGCTCTACTTTTAAGCATCATTGTTCTTATCCCTTTTCATCAGTCAGAAACCCGTAGAAAGGAAGTTCTTGTCTTTTTATCAATTCCTCTGGTCAGCTTTCTTATTGAAGCAGTAGGGGTCAATTACGATTTTGTCTTTGGAATTTACGATTACGGTAATGGATTAGGCACAAAAATCCTTAACACCCCACTGCTGATCGGAGTAAACTGGCTGCTGCTTGTTTACTGCACTGCGGTGATCTTCGAAAAGATACCGATAAGTTCAATCTGGAAAATTACCGGAGCCGCATTGCTGATGGTACTCTACGACTATGTAATGGAACAGGTTGCTCCATGGATGGATATGTGGTCCTTTGAAGGAGGCTTTGCTCCTCTGAAAAATTATATTTCATGGTTTATACTGGCTCTGTTTTTTCATTCCATAATCAGAATTACAGGAATACGGATCACAAACAGGATTGCACCGTTCGTATTCTATTGCCAGCTGGTATTTTTTATCATTCTTTTTATCATTTTTATAATTGCCGAATGATTTACCGGACCACCCATAATTTCTTTGTTTATAATTTCTTCCAGTTTTATTCTGTATGGAAAACAAAAAGGAAATTTCACAGGGTATATGTGAATTGGAATTTTAATGATAAAGGGTTTCCTGTACTGGTACTTTCCAATCATTTCAGCTGGTGGGACGGATTCTGGGTGGTTTATCTGAATTATAAATATTTTAACCGTACATTTAATTTCATGATGCTTGAAGAGGAACTCAAAAAGCGTATGTTCTTCACCAAGACCGGTGGTTTTTCTATTAAAAGAGGATCAAAAAGTGTAATTGAAACTATTGAATATACAGCTGAACTTCTGTCTGATAAGAAGAACCTGGTGCTTTTGTTCCCGCAGGGAGAGATGAAGTCAATGTACACAACATATATAAAGTTTGAAAAGGGAATTGAGCATATTATAAAAAAGATCCCCAACAAAATACATCTCATTTTCTTAGTTAACCTTATTGATTATTTTTCGAGTCAGAAACCAGGGCTTTATACGTATTACAGAGAATACATGGATGGAGATTTTTCCACCTCAAAACTTGAAAATGAATTCAATAAATTCTATTCTGAATGCATTGCTGAAAATCTGAAAATGACCGGCATCTGATGATAATCCTGGCATATATAATACTGGCTTTTACAGCAATGCAGCTGATAGCGGCAATTATGAACCTGTTGCCGGGAGCTTCTCTGCCAAAGAAAGCTGATTCTTCATCTGAGCTTGTGTCGGTGCTGATCCCTGCCAGGAACGAAGAAGAAAATATCGGAAATATCCTTCAGGACCTGTTGAGCCAGGAATATCAGAATATCGAGATAATCGTTTTTGACGATCAGTCAGAGGACAAGACATTTGAAATAGCTAAAGGCTTATCTGACGCTGACAGCAGGATAAGGCTTGTCTGCTCTGAAGGATTGCCTGAAGGATGGCTGGGCAAAAACCATGCATGCCACTCACTTTCTGAATATGCAAAAGGCGATTATCTGCTCTTCCTCGATGCAGACGTCAGAATTAAGAACAACACCATCGGCAAGGCAGTGACTCTGGCAAAAAAACATGGGCTCTCTCTTATTTCAATTTTTCCGAAACAGGTTATTGTATCCTATGGAGAAAAGATAACGGTCCCGAACATGAATTATATCCTACTGTCGCTCCTTCCGCTGATACTGGTAAGAAAATCGGGGTTTACGTCACTTTCTGCAGCCAATGGTCAGTTCATGTTCTTCAGAGCAGATGTGTATCATTTACTTGAACCTCACAGATTTATGAAGGGCAACAAAGTTGAGGATATCTCAATATCAAGGAATCTGAAGGAAAAAAATCATAAGATTGCCTGCCTTGTCGGAGATAACGATTTAAAATGCAGGATGTACACCGGGTTTAGTGATGCGGTGGAAGGATTCTCGAAGAATGTCATTGCCTTCTTCGGAAATTCATTTTTACTTGCCGTCATTTTCTGGCTGGTTACCACATTCGGATTCCTGCTACCCCTGTTTTTCCTTTCAAAAGACATGTTTATAGGGTATTTGACTGCTTACCTGCTTAGCAGAGTTCTCATTTCAAAAGCGAGTCACCAGAATATTATCGATAATCTTGGATTTATAATTCCATTGCAGGTATCAATGAGTATATTCATATACAGGGCATTTATTAATAAAAATTACAGGAAGTTTCAATGGAAAGGGCGAAGTATAGAGTAATAATTCTTTTAATGCTGATCATTTTCGGTTCTGACCTGAATGCAAATTACAGGTCGGAGATATATTTTGCATATGTAAATAATAAAATGGAGCTCTGGAAAAATGTCATCGACCGTATGAATGCCGTTCCCGAAAAGTCGAATGATTTCATTCTTGAGCTTGTAAATTATCAGTATGGCTATATAGGATACTGTCTCGGATATGACAAGAAAAATGAAGCAAAAAAATACCTTGATCTGGCTCAGAAGAACATCGATCTGCTTGAAAAGCGTAACTATAGATTATCTTTGGTAAATGCCTATAATGCTGCGTTTTGTGGATTCAGAATCGGACTTAATATACTATCAGTTCCATATAATGGATTCCGAAGTATTGATTATGCGGAAACAGCGATGGGTCAGGATACCGGAAATTATCTGGGTTATGTCCAGTACGGAAATATTCAGTTTTATATGCCAAAATCATTTGGCGGATCAAAAAAGGAAGGCGTTGGTTATTATATCAAAGCCCGCGAAATTCTTGAAAAGGACCCTGCCAATCTTAAGGAGAACTGGAATTACCTTGCCGTGCTGATCCTTATCGGTCAGTCGTACTATTATCTTAATGATTATGCTTCAGCAAAGGATATTTATGAATATATACTGAAGCTGGAGCCTGGTTTCACATATGTAAGGGATGAGTTATATCCCCAGTTGTTAAATAAAATGAAAGAATCATAACATGACTAAAAGTGTATTTATTGTCGGGGCAGGCCTCGGAGGATTAGCAACAGCTCTCAGACTGGCAAAAAAAGGGTATAAGGTTGAAATTATTGAAAAGAACTTTCAGTCCGGAGGAAGGCTTAACCAGATGAAGAAAGACGGTTTTACCTTCGATACCGGACCAAGCTTCTTCAGCATGTCGTATGAATTCACCGATTTTGCAAAAGAGTGCAACATTACCCTTCCTTTTAAATATTACAGTCTTGATCCTCTCTATACCGTGAGCTTTAAGAAAAGCGATAAGGTCTATCATCTTTACAAGGATCTTAAAAAGCTTGCTGCTGAATTCAGTGATGTCGAGCCTGATTTTGAGGCAGAAATGAAAAGATATCTTAATAAAAGCGGGAGACTGTATCACGACACCAATGTGGTTATAAAAAGCAATTACAATTCCCTCCTGCATTATTTTCTTACCCTCCCCAGAGTAGGACCTGCACATATCGGAACGCTGTTCAGAAGTTTCTGGAACCAGGTTTCACTATATTTCAGATCAAACGAGGCAAGGGAGATCCTTTCCCTTGTTGCATTTTTTCTGGGAAGAACTCCTTTTGATACTCCGGCAACCTATACATTACTATCCTATACTGAGTTCATGCATGACGGCTATTTCAATGTCGAAGGCGGCATGTATAAAATTGTGGAGGGAATAGTTGAAGAGCTTAAAAAGGAAAATGTAAAGATCACTTACAACACTGAAATCACTGATTTTATTGCTGAAAGTAATAAGCTGAAATATGTTGTGGATAAGACCGGTAAGAAGTGGGGCGCAGATATAATAGTGATCAATGCCGATGCAGCTGTTTTCAGGGGAAAAGTATTTAACAGGAAAGAGTTTTCGGAAGAGAAGCTCGACAGAATGGAATGGACTATGGGATCGCTGACAATATATCTTGGAATTAATTGCAAGCTTCCTGAAATTCATCATCATAATTACTACCTGGGCACTGACTACAGGGAATATGCCGGGAAGGTCTATACCAGTGCCAACATTGATGAAACCCCCTATTATTACGTCAATGTCCTGTCAAGATCAAATCCTGAATGTGCACCTGCCGGTTCTGAAAGCCTGTTTTTTGTTTGTCCGGTCCCTGACCTGAGGTTCAAGAAGAGCTGGCACGACAAGGATGAGATAGCAGATAAGATCATAGACGATTTTTCAAAAAGAACCAAAACCGATATCAGACCACATATTGTATCAAGAACTATTTATACCCCGGAGGACTGGCAGAATCAGTATAATCTCCACCGTGGAAGCGGGTTGGGCCTTTCCCATAAGATGATGCAGATAGGTGGTTTCAGGCCGAAGAATTATGATGAACAGTTTAAAAATGTATTTTACACCGGAGCTTCAACAATACCCGGAACAGGTCTGCCAATGGTAATGATCAGTTCCAGGCTGACTGCTGAACGTATTCTGAAATACAAGGACTGAAAAAAATGAAGATCAGCATTTTCTGGTTCAGACGCGACCTCAGGCTTGATGACAATACAGGTCTGAATGCTGCATTGAATTCAGGGAATCCTGTTCTTCCGGTATTTATTTTCGATACAAATATTCTCGACGAATTGCCATCTGATGATCCCCGGGTTACTTTCATCCATGAAAATCTGTCGTCTTTAAATAAAGCTCTGCTAAAGAAGGGAAGCTCTCTTCATATTGAAAAGGGGGATCCCGTAAAAGTCTGGAAAAAGCTTCTCACTGTTTTTGAAATTGGTGCAGTCTACATAAATAAAGATTATGAACCTTATGCCATAGGGAGGGACAATACCGTTGAAGTAATCCTGAAATCCAGGCATATTCCTTTGTACAGGTTCAAAGACCAGGTGATCTTTGAGGAAGGCGAAATTCTAAAACCAGACAACAGGCCATATACTGTTTTTACGCCATACAGGAATAAGTGGCTTCTTAAATTCAGGGAAA
>JALONV010000006.1 GCA_025454755.1 Bacteroidales bacterium
GTCGATCAGCTTTTCGTAATTACGTTTATCGGCAGCTGAGAATTCAAAAAGTTCTGTGCCTGTTTTTTCCTGAATTACAGTCATGAATTCAGGAGATGGCTGCCGGATATCTGATTTATTATGTATTATGATAAAAGGAACATCCTGCGACCTGAATCTTGTTATCAGATTATCCTCATAATCGCCCCAGTGATTATTTATAACTATCAGCAGGGCAAGATCAATAATATCAAGGGTTCTTAAAGTGCGGTCGACTCGCTTATTCCCAAGATCTCCCGAATCATCAATGCCGGCCGTATCTACAAGGATCACCGGGCCGAATCCTGTTATCTCAAATGATTTTTTTACTGGATCGGTAGTAGTGCCGGCATGGTCAGAAACAATTGCAATATCCTGTCCTGCAAGGCAATTGATAAGACTGCTCTTGCCATAGTTACGTCGGCCATAGATACCAATATGCGGTTTTGATTCCCTGCCTTTGGAAGACATACCTTCTGATTTCCAGCAAAATTAGCAAATTTCATCAAGCGAAAAACCAAGCTTGAGGAGATTCCCTGGTAAGAGAATATTCTTCAGTTTTTCCTGTTCTATAAGCTTTAGACTGGCGTTTGCTTCGAAAATATCGATCTTCTTCTCCTTCATCAGCTTTGCCAGTTCACCGGCTTTATGATATCCGATATAAGGAGAAAGTGCGGTGGTTACGGATGGGCTTTGGATCAGTGAGTTATATCCGGCAGTCTCGTTAATGACCAGGCCTTTAAAGAGATTGTTAAGCAGAGTTTCATTACAGGATATCAGCAGGTTAAGGCTCTCTATTACTGAACATCCAATTACCGGAAGATAGGCATTCAGCTCAAGTGTCCCCTGACTGCTGAGTGAACTTATGAGTACATCATTGGCGTAAACTTTGTGCGAAACGGAAATTGCATATTCAGGAATTACAGGATTTATTTTTCCCGGCATTATGGAACTTCCTACCTGTTTTTCAGGTATTGAGATAGTTTTATTGACTGAAATATCGGATGCTAACAGCCGAATATCTGAGGTCATTTTCTCGATATTGACGGCATGAGCCTTTAATGTAGCATGAATTTCGACCCATCTGTCGAGATTGGATGTGGCGTCAGCAAGGTTCTCGCTGTGCGATAACTGCAATCCGGTAAGACTCCGGAGTTCAGGAACAACTTCCATGATGAAGAAGCGCGGGATGGCAATACCGGTTCCTATGGCGCCGCCTCCGAGATTCACCTGCTTGATCCTCTCAAAGCATTTTGAAACACGCCACCAGTCGCGTGAAAGAGCTTCATTGTATGTACTGAAAAGCTTGCCGAAAGATGAAGGCACAGCCTCCTGCATCTGTGTATAACCGGGACGCAATTTCTCCCTGTTCTGCTTTTCTAACTCTTCGACTCTCTGCCTGAGGCTGTTTATTCTCTCCTCAAGTTCCGCCAGAAGTTTCATTACTGCAACTGTAAGAGCCGTGGGTATTACATCATTTGTCGACTGGTAAATATTTGCATCTTCTGTGGGATCGATCAGATTGTAATCACCGCATTTTTTCCCGGTTTTAAGAAGGGCAGAATTAGCTATTATTTCATTGATATTCATATTGATGCTTGTTCCTGCTCCTCCCTGGACAGCAGGCACGATGAACTGATCGGAATATTTTCCGTCAGCGACCTCTGCGGCTGAATTGATCAATGCATCCAGGGTTTTATCATCGATGAATTTAAAAGTAAGTTTCTCTCCAAGTTTTGAGATCGCCGCATCACGGAATTTCCTGTATGTTTTGTAGCAGGCCAGTTTGGTTATTCCGACAGCTTTGTACCATTCAACCGGAAAAGGCTGATCACCGGGGAAGTTATCAATAGCCCTTACGGAATGAATTCCATAAAGTGCACCGGCAGGTATTTGCCGTTCGCCAAGAGTATCTTTTTCAGTTCGATACATTATTATAATAATAAACCCCCCATCCCCCCTGAAGGGGGGGTATAGACCCACCACTCTCAGGATTAAGATTGGTTTTAACCCCCCTTTAGAGCCTGTCCCGCGAAGCTTTAGCGTAGCGGGAGGGGCAAGGGGGTCAGATATTACCTCCTGAAACAGGCCTAGCATATGCAAGTACATCAGCACCTGTTATCTCATCCTTGCAGAGGATTATCAGTCTTTCCAGCACATTCCTGAATTCGCGGATATTACCGGTCCATCGAATTTTCTGAAGTTCTTTTATGGCGTCTTTCCTGAAAGTCTTCCTGCTCATCCCGTACTCTTTGCAGATCAATGAGTTAAAGTGCTCGGCAAGGAGAGGTATATCTTCTTCACGTTCGTTCAGCGTGGGCACATGAATAAGGATTACGCTGAGCCTGTGATAGAGATCTTCCCTGAAATTATTGCTCTCGATCTCCTTTTTTATGTTTTTATTGGTAGCGGTTATCACTCTCACATTCACCTGTATATCCTTGTCGGAGCCCACCCTGGTGATCCTGTTCTCCTGGAGAGCTCTTAAAACCTTGGCCTGGGCAGAAAGGCTCATATCGCCTATCTCATCGAGGAAAAGGGTTCCTCCATTAGCCTGTTCAAATTTGCCGATACGCTGCTTTATTGCTGATGTGAATGATCCCTTTTCGTGTCCAAACAGTTCGCTTTCAATCAGCTCTGAAGGGATAGCAGCACAGTTTACCTCGACAAACGGAGCTTTGGCCCTTGAGCTTTTCTCATGGATCTGGTGGGCAACAAGCTCTTTGCCGGTACCGTTTGCGCCGGTTATAAGGACCCTGGCTTCGGTGGGAGCTACCCTGTCGATCATCTCCTTCACCTTAAGTATAGCTTCCGATTCTCCGACTATCTCATACATCTTGCTGACCTTGTTTTTCAGAACCTGTGTTTGCGTTATGAGGATCGATTTATCTTTTGCATTTCTTATTGTAATAAGCAGCCTGTTCAGGTCAAGAGGTTTCTCGAGAAAGTCAAATGCTCCTTTTTTGATCGCATCCACAGCAGTATCGATATTGCCATGACCTGAGATCATGATCACAGGTATGACTGTGGATATCTCTGTTATTTTCTGAAGGACCTCTATACCATCCATTTTCTGCATTTTGATATCGCACAGGACAATATCGTATGTGTTGTTTGAGAAAAGCTCAAGTCCCGATAGCCCGTCTTCTGCAAGATCTACCTCATGTTTCTCGTATTCAAGGACATCCTTAAGAGTATTGCGGATGGCCTTTTCGTCGTCTATGACCAGGATTTTTGACATTATATTTCAATTAAATAAACCTACCCCAACCCCCCGCCGAAGCGGGGCAGGCTCTCCAGGGAGGGGATCTTTTTTCCGGCCGCCTGTCGCCTGACGCCTGACGCCTATCCTGAATACCTTAACCATTTCCACATTTCCTTCCAGGATGCTTTCTTTCCATACATCAGAATGCCGGTTCGGTATATCTTGGCAGCCATCCATACAAATGCAAGGAAAGTAACTATCATAAGGCCCATTGACAGAATAATCTGCCATGCCGGAACACCAAAAGGAATTCTTGCCATCATAACGATAGGAGATGTCAATGGAATTAATGAAAACCAGAAGGCAATAGGGCTATCGGGATTTTGCATTGTTCCCATTGCCACAATAAGGCCGAGAATTATTGGAATTGTCACAGGAAGCATAAACTGCTGTGTTTCAGTCTCATTATCGACTGCCGATCCTATTGCCGCAAAAACTGATGCATACAGCAGGTAGCCGGTAATGAAGTAAAAAATGAATGATAATATTATCAAAGTCCAGTTCTGGTTCATGGCATTGTCGAAGAGCTTTGAAAACTCTGCCATCTCCGGCGATATCTGAGCAGTTTGTGAGGCAGTTGCCTGGGCTGGCGTCTGATTCTCCGCCATAACGTTTTGAGTTATATTCTGTGTGATCTCGGTCATGTTGGTTTTCCTGAGAATTGTCGTTTTGAGAACTGCAACCGCTCCCATTGTCAGTATTACCCAAATCATGAACTGTGTAAGACCGACCAATGCAACACCTATGATCTTTCCCATCATCAGCTGTACCGGTTTTACCGATGAGACTATAACTTCAACCACCCGGCTTACTTTTTCTTCAATAACACCTCTCATAACCTGTGCGCCGAACATAAATACAAGCATATACATAAGGAATCCTCCGATATATGCTAGCGCCATCGCAATTCCTGTACTTGTCTCAGTTGTTCCGCCCGCCTCATCAACCAGCTTTGTTACCGGATTTACATTCGTTCTGATCTGCTTCAGAATTGAATCGAGATTTTGAATATTATATTCCTGGAGCTTCTTCTTTTCAATATCTTTTTCGAGTGAACTTGAAATATGATCAAGGAGTGCAATATCAGGCTGTTTCTTCGAATAGATGATGGGATTGTTCAGTGCCCTTGGCGAGATATAAAGCACTCCATAATAACCGGCAGTATCGAAAGTCTTTATCATGTCGTTTATGTCGGTGCCGGACAGGTATACAAAATCCTCATTCCTGGTGTCGGGGATCACATTCTGGAATTCTGTTGTGTTATCCTGGATTACAGCTATCTTCTTGAGATCCTTATCGCCGGAAAGCATCATCAGCGGCATGATCACAACAAGCGAAGCCATCAGCAAAGGAGCAAGGAGTGTCATTATGATAAATGACTTTTTCCTAACCCTTGTAAGATATTCTCTTCTAATTATTACAGATACCTTATTCATATTCAGTTTTTTTCAGTGTTTGGGAAAGGTTAATTGCGTGATTCTACAACCCTGATGAATATTTCATTCATCGACGGAAGTGCAGGATTAAAAGAAATGACTTTGCCTGATTTCATCACATCGTTCAGGATTTCATTTGTCGACACATCAGTTGCTGCTGAAAGCCTGATCGCAGACTTGCCATTTTCTACAGTCTGGCTCAGAATCTTGAAATGTCCGTTTTCCTGGAGTTTTATATCGCCCTGAAAGACAAGCTCATACTCGCTTCCTGCCCATTTGTTACGGATCTCGTCAACCCTCCCTTCCAGGATTGTCTTTCCCTTGTTGATAAGAGTAATATTGTCACAAAGCTCCTCAACTGACGCCATATTATGAGTCGAGAAGATTATTGTAGCGCCCCTTTCCCTTAGAAAAAGTATCTCATTCTTTATCGTATTTGCATTGACAGGGTCAAATCCGGTAAAGGGTTCATCAAAGATTATCAGCTTCGGTTCGTGCAGGATGGTTGTTATGAACTGTACTTTCTGCTGCATTCCCTTTGAAAGTTCTTCAACTTTCTTGTTCCACCAGTCGACCATCTCAAGCTTTTTGAACCAATACCTGAGCCTTTTCATGGCTTCAGCTTTTGATAATCCTTTCAGCTGGGCAAAATAAAGAGCCTCTTCACCCACTTTCATTTTCCTGTAAAGTCCGCGCTCCTCGGGCAGGTAGCCTATGGTCAGGACATCTTCCGGCATAAGTTTTTTTCCATTGAGGAAAAGCGTTCCTGAATCGGGTCCGGTTATCTGGTTTATGATCCTGATAAGTGTTGTTTTACCGGCACCATTTGGTCCAAGAAGTCCGTATATGCATTTTTCAGGCACCGATATGCTGACATCATCGAGTGCCTTGAAATCGCCGAACTGCTTAGTTACATTCTTAGCTTCGAAAAGTGACATAATAAGTTGGTTAAATTTTAATTGTGAGGTGTAAATATAAGAAATCCCTGCTATTCAAAATATCCTCTCATTCTCTCAAAAAATCCATTATCATCTTTATCGGGCTTGGGAATGAATGATCCTGATTCTTTGAATTTCTCAATTATCCTGCTTTCTTCCTTGCTCAGGCTCTTTGGGATCCAGACGTTTACATTAACAAGAAGGTCGCCATGGCCATAGCCGTTCACTTCAGGCAGGCCTTTTCCCCTGAGGCGCAGGATCTTCCCGGGCTGGGTGCCCGGTTCGATCTTTATTTTTACGTTATTATCGACTGTGGGCACTTCAACATGAGTTCCGAGGACTGCATCAGGGATACTGATGAACAGGTTATATATCAGATTGTTTCCTTCCCTTATCAATTCAGGATGTTCTTCTTCATCGATAACCACAAGCAGGTCGCCGTTTACGCCACCCCGGCGCGGAGCATTGCCTTTCCCGCTGACTGTCATCTGCATACCCTTTCCGACACCTGCAGGGATGTTTATCTTGATTATATCTTCTTTCTGTATTACTCCTTCACCATAGCAGGAAGGACATTTCCTGGTTATGGTCTTTCCCTCTCCGCCGCATGCAGGGCAAACTGATGTAGTCTGCATTTGTCCCAGCATTGTGTTTGTAAGGCGGGTAACATGACCTGATCCATGGCAGGTCGAACAATTAGAAATACTGTTTGAGTCTGCAGCGCCTGTCCCTCCGCATACGGTACAGGTATCGTATTTTGTGACTTTGATCTTCTTTTCGGCACCATTTGCTATTTCATGAAGGGAGAGCTTCACTTTCACCCTCAGGTTGGTTCCCTTATTCACCCTGCGTGAACTGCGCCGGCTGCTTCCGAAACCTCCAAATCCTCCAAATGCATCACCAAAGATATCTCCGAATGAAGAAAAGATATCTTCCATAGTCATTCCGCCGCCACTGAATCCGCCTGAAGCTCCGCTCATACCTGCATGGCCGAAACGATCATACCTGGATTTCTTTTCGTCGTTACTGAGTACTTCATAGGCTTCAGCGGCTTCCTTGAAGGCCTCTTCAGCTTTTTTATCGCCAGGATTCTTATCGGGATGAAATTTTAAAGCCTGTTTTCTGTAGGCTTTTTTAATCTCATCCTTAGTGGCACTTTTGGATACCCCCAGGACTTCGTAATAATCTCTCTTTCCCATGCAATTATTCTCCTATTACAACCTTGGCATGTCTTATGACCTTATCTTTAAGGTAATATCCTTTTTTTACCACATCGACAATAATTCCCTTTTTTGCTTCATCCTCAACCGCAGTTTTTGCCACGGCATCATGGAGGTCGACATTAAAAGGAGAGTTGATTGATTCAATCTCCCGCACTTCATTTTGTTTAAGGAAATCGGTAAATTTTGCGTATATGAGATCGATGCCGCT
Organism: Bacteroidales bacterium; assembly: GCA_025454755.1. Lineage (GTDB taxonomy): Bacteria > Bacteroidota > Bacteroidia > Bacteroidales > VadinHA17 > LD21. The sequence goes on from JALONV010000006.1 coordinate 7,089, forward strand.
TTTAATCGCAAGGCAGTCGGTGGCGTTTTCCATATTCGCCAGGGCCCTTTCGAAATCGTCCATTACCGGCAGGATTTTTAGCAGAACCTCCTCGCTTGCATATTTATACAATTCCATTTTCTCGCGAAGGGAGCGTTTTCTGTAATTATCAAATTCTGCAGACAGACGCAAATACCTGTCCTGCATCTCTGCCAGTTTTTCTTCAGGCGAAGGCTCCTCCTTTACAACTTTGTCAGATGCTTTTCCCTCCTCTGAAACAGGTTCCTCTGCCGGAGGGACCGGAGATCCGGTCTGATCAAGATCTTCATTTACGCGGTTATCAGCTTTATTATCAACAGTTTCATCATACCTTTCCTTTTCCTGGTCAGGGCTCTTCTTCTTCACCATCACTAACAAATTTTCGAATTGATACTTCTTTATTTAACAAAATGCCTGCCAATGGAGGTTTATTGACAAATTGACAGTACGGCTCAACGGCATTACGGCATTACGGCATTACGGCATTACGGCATTATGGCATTATTGTATTATGGCATAAAGAGGTCATAGTTTTCAGGTAAAAAGCCGTATAACCTTATTGCCTTAATACCCTAAAGCCTTTTAATATCCGCTCCCAGCGCATTCAGTCTTTTATCGATATTCTGGTATCCCCTGTCGATCTGTTCGATATTGTGGATTGTGCTTATTCCCTCAGCCGACAATGCAGCAATGAGCAGTGCTACTCCGGCCCTTATATCAGGGGATGACATTGTTGTTCCGCGGAGTTTTATCATTTTATCCAATCCAATTACTGTTGCCCTGTGCGGGTCGCACAGGATGATCTGGGCTCCCATATCAATAAGCTTATCGACAAAAAAGAGGCGGCTTTCGAACATCTTCTGATGGATAAGAACAGAACCCTTGGCCTGCGTTGCAGTGACCAGAAAAACACTCAGCAAATCAGGTGTCAGTCCTGGCCAGATCGCATCGGCTATAACCATTATAGATCCATCAATAAATGTCTCGATCTCATAGTGTTCCTGTCTTGGGATAAAGATATCGTCACCTCTTCTTTCAAGTGCAATGCCGAGACGGCGGAATGAATCCGGAATTATTCCCAGGTTTTCGAAGGATACATTTTTAATGGTCAGTTCTGATTCTGTCATTGCTGCCATACCAATGAATGAGCCGATTTCGATCATATCAGGAAGGATGGTATGTGAGCATCCTTTAAGTTCTTTGACTCCGTCGATATACAGCAGATTTGACCCAATGCCAGCTATCCTGGCGCCCATAGATACAAGCATCCTGCAAAGCTGCTGGATATAAGGTTCACAGGCAGCATTATAAATAGTTGTTCTTCCACTGGCCAGAACTGAGGCCATAATAATATTGGCAGTTCCGGTTACTGAAGCTTCATCGAGGTGCATATAGGCTCCGGTCAGGGACTTGGCTTCAACTTTAAAGAACGGATCAGAAGAGTCAAATTCAAAGTTTGCTCCGAGTTTCTGAAAACCGATGAAGTGTGTATCGAGTCTCCTTCGGCCTATTTTGTCGCCGCCGGGTTTTGGTATGAATGCCTTTCCGTATCGTGCCAGCAACGGTCCCACGATCATCACCGACCCCCTCAGGCTTATGCTCTGTGCCCTGTATTCGGGTGTCTGAAGATAATCAAGGTTTATATTATGTGCTTCAAAGGTTGTAGCTGAGTCTGGCTCTTTTGTCACTTTTACCCCCATGGAGCCGACAAGCTCGATCAGCTTATTTACATCAGCAATGTCGGGGATGTTATGGATTGTTACCTTCTCCGGAGTTAGAAGAACGGCACAGATAACCTGAAGTGCCTCGTTTTTTGCTCCCTGAGGAGTAATTTCGCCTTTAAGAGATTTTCCTCCGTTGACAACAAAAGTTCCCATTAATGGCGGGTATATCCTTTTTTCTTATTGAATTGTTTATTCTGTGATTTTCCGTGAGGTTTGCCCTGAGGTTTCTTCTTAACCTGCGGAATAAGCTCTTTAACCTCGAGTATTCTTACACCTTCTGTAATCTTCAGCCTGCCTCTGGATAACAGTTTAAGATCGCCTATTATCACTTCATCGGCAACCTGTCCTCTGTTCCATGTGATATAGGATTTTTTCATCTGGTTCACTATCAGCGTGGTAAGATATTCTTTTTCCTCGCCATCGGGCATGTCGGCTGCTGCATCAATAAGCATTTCAATAATCCGGCCATAGTGAAGGTATCTTATGTCTCCCTGTTTATAAGGTATCAGATTGGGTTTTTCAACAAACTTGGTCCGTTCAGGTACAGGATATGGAGGATCAATATCGAGTTCAAAATCTGCGATAAGGGCAAGGTGGTCCCAAAGCTTGTGCCTGAAATCGCCTTCATCGCGCAGGTGCGGATTAAGGTTGCCCATGATCTGAATGATGGTCTTGGCCGCACGGTTTCTTTCATCCCTGTCCTCAATGGTTTTAATGTGATCCACCATCTTCTGGACGTTCCTCCCATACTCAGGAAGCGCCATCCTTTTTCGCTGGGTATTATAATCGTATGCCATTTTTCCAAGTTTGCTGCAAAGCTAATAATTATATGGCAATTCACGAAAGATTAAGTTAGGGCCTCAAGAGTCCGGACATCTGATTTTTTATGTTTCAAAGCTCTTGCTACCTTTGGTTATATTTAAAATGTGTATGATGACAAGAGTTATTCCCTGCCTATTTTTTTTCCTTTGTATGGTTCAGGTGACTGCTCAGCCAGGAATAAGTCCGGATCCTCTGGTGGATGTAAAGCATTATGAATTCAATATTGAAATAAACGATACCTCCGATATTATTTATTGCAAAACAAAGATAGATGTGAGCTTTAATGGCTCCATAAACTCCTTGTATTTTAGTCTTGACACTGTCAATACTAATGGTAAGGGAATGAAGATCAGTTCATTATTATGCAATGGGAAGGAGACAGCATGGAGACATACAGGTAACCGTATCAGGATTGAACATTGTACAGTCTCTGAGGCAGATATTGAAATAGTCTATTCGGGAATCCCTTCCGACGGTCTGATAATTTCAAGGAACAAATTCGGGAACCGTACATTCTTTGCTGATCATTGGCCTGACAGGGCTTCGTCTTACCTGCCTGTAGTCGACCATCCGGCCGACAAGGCTACTGTCGATTTTCTGATAACGGCGCCGTCGCATTATGAGGTTGTAGCTAGCGGTTACCTGGTTGAAGAGAGCGATATTCAGGGCGGGTTAAAGCTCACACACTGGAGGGAAGATGTCCCTCTTCCCGTTAAAGTGATGACATTCGGGGCTGCAGATTTTGCTGTTCAGCTTGCCGGAGTAGTAAATAGCATTCCGGTATGGACCTGGGTCTACCCTGAAAACCGGAAAGAGGGATTCTATGATTATGGTGTTGCGATTAAGCCTCTTAAGTTCTATTCGGAACTCATCGGTCCTTATTCTTATGAGAAGCTTGCCAACGTACAGTCAAAGACCATTTTCGGAGGACTCGAAAATGCAGGATGTATCTTTTATTCGGAGAGATCGGTTACTGGCCAGGGACGGTCAGAAAACCTTATTGCCCACGAAATAGCCCATCAATGGTTCGGTAATTCAGTTACTGAGGGCGACTGGCATCATATCTGGTTGAGCGAAGGATTTGCCACTTACCTGACTTCGGTATACAATGAGATGACATATGGAAAGGAGAAGCTGGCAGAAAGAATGAATATATCGCGAACGATGGTTTTAAAGGCTTCGGAGAGAACTCCCGGACCGGTAATTGACACAACAATAACAAACCTTATGCGACTCCTGAATACCAATTCGTACGAGAAAGGGGCGTGGGTACTGCATATGCTTCGTACAGAGATAGGAGAAGAGGAATTCTGGACAGGAATGAGGCTGTTTTATGAAAGGTTCAGGAACAGCAATGCGCTTACGGATGATTTCAGAGTAGTTATGGAAGAGGTAAGCGGTAAAGATCTGAAACAGTTTTTTCATCAGTGGCTATATATACCAGGTCAACCTGAACTTAATATATCTCTTGGTGCCGGGAAGAAAAAAGGAACATCTGACCTGATTATAGAACAAAGACAGGATTATCTTTTTTCATTCAGTATCGACATCCAGCTAAAGGAGAATGAACGAATCGTTGTAATACCAGTGAAAGTCAGTGAGAGAGTTACCAGACTAACTGTTGATGCTGGTCCCGGTGCTGAATTGATCCCTGACCCTGGTGTCAAGCTTCTTTTCAGTTCCCGATAACCTTGAAGAGAAGAGTGGCCAGAAACCCCCCAAGAGTTGCCAGACCAGTGACTGAACCTCCAATATGATATGCTTCCGGAAGCATTGTCTCAGCAATCATCGTAAGCATTGCTCCTGCAGCCATACCATCTACAAGAGCAAATGTTCCATGAGATACATTCTCAAAGAAAACATTGCCTGCAAAAGCACCGATACCTGTTATAAACATAATTGATGACCACATTAACAGGATCTTGATATTGGACATTTTCTGCTTCTTCATTCCTACTGAGCTTGAAAGAGCTTCCGGAAAGTTGGAAAGGAAAAGTCCTGCAAGAAGTGACAGGCTCATGGTGGGATGAAGCAGCAAGCTTGAACCAATCACAATTGATTCTGGAATGCCATCAAGCATAATCCCCATCCATATTGCCAACGATGGGTTTCCGTGTTCTGCAACCTCTTCATCTACATCAGATTGTGTGGGGAGATTTTTTCTTCCTTCAAAATGTTCCAGTGCTTCAGAATACCATTCTTGAGCTTTTTTTTCCGGTAGTTCACCGGATAATTCAAGCAAATGGATCTTATTGTTAACCAGATCTCTAATCTCACCGGCTAATGCAGGATTGAATGATATTACACGGTCAAGTGATTCCTTATTAATGATCCAGACATGCATATCGTCCTTAACAATAACATTGTAGTTATGGGTAATCCCTGTCATAAGTTCAACGATACCATATGTGTCATTTGTTTTGAGCAGGCCGGTAACAGAATTATTACGATCATCCATAACGATTGCTTCACCGCTTTCTATCACAAAGAAAAGGTCGCCTGGATCTCCTTCATGCACCATAATCTTTCCCTGTCTGTAATGAAACCTGTGCATGTAAGGCACTATCTGTTGCACCTGCGAAGGGCGTAAGCTATTGAAGAAACTAACCTTGCTGAGCTGCTTAAAAAGGAGCTTCTGTCGGCTGTTCTGTTTAGTCATGATATGTGTTAGTGTGGTAGCTTTCTTCCTGAGAAAACCACCCCTGCTGTTTACAATTTTATTCAGCAGCACATAGAATATTCCTCCTGTGATCATACCGACAGCAAGTGGATAAAAGTGTCCTCTTCCGACAGATACTGCAACCAGGTCTATAGTTAGCGCAGCAAGCAGGGCTCCGGCTCCTATAGCCATCATCGATGCCAGTACCTTGGGTTTTGGTGTCCAGTTAAAAGCCAATATGGCTCCCAGGGGAAGTGCAACCGCACTTATAATACCAAACAGAAAGGCATCTAATTCAATGATACTGGTCATAAGAGAGAATAATTTAAATGGAACAAAAATATATTTCTATAATCCAAGGAACTGAATAGCGAGACCTGAAAGCAGGATCATCGCTCCGGCAATTACATTGCTGTATTTTTCAACTGGTTTTAGATTAATCCTGCTCAGTCCCAGTTTGAATGCCAGGACAACAGACATCATTGTTGCAATTGTAACTATGGAAAAAAGCAACGATACCATTATTGCGCCCGGGATATTATTCTGGGCGGCAGGATACATAAGAATCGGGATCAGCGGTTCGCATGGACCAAAGACAAAAATAAGGAACAGTATCCAGGGTGTTGTCCTGACTATATCCCTTTCATGAACATGTGTATGTTCATTTAAATGGTTATGTTCATGCAAATGCTGTTCTCCTCCAATGTGATAATGGGGATGAGTGTGTTTTTTCTTCCTTATGAGATTTCTTATGCTGATCACCAGATAAACAAGCCCGAATGCGATGAAAAGCCACGCAGCAATATTACCCCGGAATGATTCTATAGATACAAGCTTGTTAACAGATATACCCACCGCAATGCCTATCAGGCCGAGGACTACTGAACTTAAAACATGTCCTATACCGCACAGGAAAGTAATGAACATGGTTTTCCTGAGCGTCCATTTCTTAGCTTCGCTCAGAACAATAAAAGGAAGGTAATGATCAGGGCCAAGAATTGTATGAACGAATCCGATGGAAATGGCGGTTGCCGAAAGAAGTGCTATGGATTCATTCATGCTGGTTTGTCCTTTAAGTAATTTTCAATATGCAATAATATCTAAAAAAAATCGAATTAATACACAATATATGGTCAATCCAATGAGAAACTTTTTTCCACCATGTTGCTAAATATAAATAATTACTGGTATTAAAGCAGGGAGATTCCTCGATTACATACTGGGAAATAGGCAATATTATGTGGAAAGAGAGGAAGATTTCTCGCTTCGCTCGAAATGACATTCTAAGTAGATTTAAAAGGGGGGAGGGGATGGGTAAGGCTGTCAGCCTTACCCATCCCCTCCCCCCATAACCAAAACAGAAACATGTCATTCCGAACGGAGCGCAGTGGAGTGAGGAATCTCCCTATCCTGATTGTTATTCTTTTAACAACCAGCTATTCCCATTATAGAGATATTCCCTGAAATTGATATTTTGCATATAAAGCATTGTACGTGAATCGTTTATGAATTTCTTCATTTGAGAATATTCTGCCTCTTTGGCAAAAAACGAGGATCTGTTCTCAAATTCGGAACAGGGAAGTATATAGAATTTCTGCTGATATTTCAGTATCGGGGTATATACCCATGTAAGGTAATACCCGGCGCTGGCGATCTTTATAAGACCACCCTTTTTAATTAGTTCAATTCTGACCATAGATCCTCCGTCAGTCTTTGGCTTTCGCTGGTTTGAGATGAAATTGCCAAGTGAGTAAACCACTGCTTTATTCTGCAGCGGTGATCCGTCATTGTACCATATCATTTTTTGAATGACATGAGGATGTGAACCGATAACGAGATCAGCGCCATTTGATAAGAAATACTCTGCCATTGCAGTCTGATCTGGCGATGGCACAGTATCATATTCAGTTCCCCAGTGAAGGAGGAGAATTATCAGGTCCGGTTTTAATACTTTAGCTTTTTCAATATCAGCTGCAACAAGATTTTTATCAAGCATATTAACCACCAGGGGAACAGGAACACTTATACCATTGGTGCCATAGGTGTAATTCAGAATGGCAACAGATATTCCTTTCCTTGTAAGGATCAAAGGCTGAAGTTTATCTTTTGAAGCCTGATCGGTAAATGTTCCGGTGTGGGGCATCCCAACGCTGTCGAGCCTGAATAAAGTTCCTGAAATTCCGCTCTTTCCCCTGTCAGCAGAATGATTATTGGCTGTAACCAGGCAATCAATTCCTGCATTTTTGCAGGCAACAGCCAGTGCTGCCGGAGAGCTGAACTGAGGATATCCCTTGTATGGAGGTCCTGAAAGGGTGACCTCCAGGTTAGCTATTGCCAGATCGGCATCAGTGATAAGTGGCTTTATGTATGAGAAAACCTCATTATAATCATATGTATGCATTTTTATATCCTCTGCTGCCCAAATCTGCGAATCGTGACCCATAATATCGCCCATAAAAAGTAATGAGATCCTCTGTTCAGGAGTAGTCGAAACCTGTCCCAACAAGCTTATAGTCAAGAATATAATTAAAAAAGATATAAATTGTTTTTTAAACATGCATAAAGCTGATAATGCCGGGATTGCACACAAAGATAATTTATTTATAACTTTGTCACCTTTCTTAACAGGCAACATAAAAAAGGCTGCCGGGAAAACATGAAAATAACTGAACATCAATCCGACATTAAGAAATTTTCACTCGCTGGCGGTTTAGTCACCCTTGGGATTGTCTTTGGCGATCTGGGCACCAGTCCTCTCTATACCATGAAAGCCATCATTAACGGTGGCGCTGAAAATTTCAATGAGCTTCTCATTTACGGTGCATTATCGTGTGTCTTCTGGACTCTGACCCTGTCGACTACGATTAAGTATATCCTGATAACCTTAAGGGCTGATAACAATGGTGAGGGAGGGATTTTTGCGCTTATGGCGCTATTGAAGAAGAAATCATCGTGGGCTGCGATACTAACGATGGTAGGAGGTTCTGCGCTGCTGGCTGACGGAGTTATTACTCCTGCCATAACTTTAACTTCTTCGGTGGAGGGGTTGAAATATTTTAATCCTGAGATCTCCATCATACCAATAGTGCTGTTAATTCTTGGAATTCTCTTTTTCATACAGCAATTCGGGACCAAGTTTGTCGGCAGTACATTCGGACCTATAATGATGGTCTGGTTTTTAGTGCTTGCAACTCTCGGATTGTTGCAGCTGATTTCTTATCCGGAGATACTGAAAGCAATTAGTCCGGTTTATGCTTACCGGTTTCTGGCTGATTATCCTGGTGGTTTTATCCTGCTTGGAGCAGTATTCCTTGCCATCACAGGCGCGGAAGTTCTTTATGCCAACCTTGGACAATGCGGTAAATCGAACATCAGAATTTCCTGGACATTTGCAAAGCTGGCACTTTTGCTGAATTATTTCGGACAGGGAGCATGGCTTATGACGAATATGGACAAGGGAGCTTCAGTGAATCCTTTCTTTGAAATAATGCCGGGATGGTTCCTGATCCCTGGAATAATTCTGGCTGTTTCAGCTGCCGTAATTGCCAGCCAGGCTATAATCAGCGGTTCATTCATCCTTATAAGCGAAGCTGTTTCACTAAATTTCTGGCCAAAGGTCAGGGTCCTTCATCCTACCTGGGTCAGAGGTCAGGTTTACCTGCCATTTATAAATTGGTTTCTTCTCGTTGCCTGCAGCTTTACGGTTATATTTTTCAGAGAATCATCCAATATGACTGCCGCCTATGGTCTCGCGATAAATATTACCGAGATCATGACCACTCTTCTTCTTTCGTATTATTTATTACAGAAAGGAGTCAACCACAGGCTCGTATTGTTTTTCTTCATGCTCTATATAACCCTTGAAAGCAGCTTCCTGATAGCTAACCTGAATAAATTTGCCCATGGAGGATGGTTTACCATATTGCTTGCCTCTCTATATTTTCTGGTTATGTTTGGATGGTACTACGGCCGTAAGATCAAGAACCGCTATATCACTTTTGCTGATCTTGATAAATACCTTGATATGTTCAGAGACCTCAGCAAGGACGTGTCGGTGCCAAAATTTGCAACCAATCTTGTTTATATAATCCGTGCAAACAGGCACGACCAGGTTGAATCAAAAGTGATTTATTCCATTTTCCACAAGCAGCCAAAGAGAGCAGATACCTACTGGCTGCTTCATGTCGACAGGTTACCGGAACCGAACAGTTTCAATTACCAGGTCACCCAGATAATCCCGGGCATTCTTGTAAGAATTGATTTTCACCTTGGCTTTAAGGTGGAGTCGAAGATCAACCTTTATTTCAAGGAGGTGCTCGAAGATCTTGAAAAGTCAAGCGAGATTAAGCTTGACAGCAGCTACGAGTCTCTTAAAAAATATAAGATCAGGGGCGATTTCAAATTCATCCTGATCGACAGGATAATGTCGCGGGATTTTAATCTGCCAAACTGGGAAAATTTTGTATTATCACTTCATTCTCTGGTCAGGAGAATGAGCATCAGCGATATCAGGACGCTAAATCTCGATTCTACAAATACGATAGAAGAGCAGGTTCCGATTATTATCGATCAGCCGATCAGCGAAAGGATACAGCGTATCAGATAAACACTCAAACTCAGCCTTTAATAACGGGCTTCTTTCTCATAATATTAATAGCACACATGTAACCGGCGTATATTGCACCGGAGAAACCACCTCCCGTTTTACCCCAGGCTGATGCGACATGGAGGTTGTCAAATATTTTATTGGTATCCACCTGTTGTTTGAATGGCTTTTGTTCAAAACCATATACAGCTCCGGCAGGGTTGAGTGTGTAGCACTTTACTGTTTTGGGAGTGCCGACTTCGTAATAATCTGTTGCTCCGGTGATTCCGGGAATGATCTTCTCAAGCCTGCTGAGGAATATCTTTGCCACCTCCTCCTTTTTTGATTTATATTCTTCTGCATTAAGGTTTTCCCAGTCCGCTAAATAGTCTGTACAGCATACCGCTCCTGTACTCTTCCCTTCAGGTGCGAGTGCCGAATCTACCTGCCCGTAATCGATAAAAGTAAAGTTACGTTTTTTGTAATCTCCCCTGTTGTTTTCGAGGATATCCTTCTGGGTTTTTACCGATTCGTCATATATAAATAAGCAATAATGATGGTGTCCCAGATTTTTAAGGGAATTCTTAAAACCGAAATATACCGTAAGCAATGATGCTCCGGGCTGCTGGCTGCCGATCTCATTTTTCAGAATAGCACCCTCTTTATCCGGAAGCAGTTCCACTAGTCCCGGCAACGATGAATTTACAATTATTTCATCTCCAAAGGCTTCCAGTGTTTCATTATCAGATACTATCTTTTTACTGTATTTTATTCCAAGCAGCTTGCCATCTTCTATGATAAGTCCGGTAGCCATGTGGTTAAGAACAACTTCTCCTCCATGTTCCTTAATATAGGCAGCCAGGTGATTGGATAGATGTTGCGAGCCCCCCTTGATAAAGCTTGCTCCATTATTAAGATATCTTACCTGTGCAGCAGAATAATAGCCGAGTGATATTGAATAGGGATCGTCGTGGAAATATCCAAGATTGCCAAGAAGGACCAGTTTAAGCTCTTCATTTTTGATTATTGAATCAAGGAATTCTCCGAGGCTTCTGTCTTTGGGAGCATCAGGCTCTATGATTCTTTTCTTGGGGAATAGCAGATAAGAATAAAAAGCATCTATTCCTTCTTTTTCCTGAGGATATGCTTCCTTGAGTATTTCTGATGCTTTTTCGGGATTATGAGGGATCGTAATTTCTGTACGGCCGCTGATGAAATGATAGAATTCAGGGATCTCCAGGAAGGTTACATTTTTAAAAACATCCAGTTCGTTGAAGAGCTTTGTTTTTATGTCGGAAGGAGAGGGACCATCCATTTCATGAAGTCCGACCTCCATAGTATAGTCGCCTCTTTTAAAGGTGGTTGCACATCCGCCAGGACGGTCGTGCTGTTCGATGAGAAGTACTTTTTTACCTTCCCTCGACAACTTGGCGCCGGCAGTCAGTCCTCCCAGACCTCCTCCAATTATAATAATGTCATACTTCATCAGGTATCGGGTATCGTATAAATTCCTTTGTGCGATCGAACAGGTACCTGTAGGTTATATAGTTCTTGACGGGTACACAACCTACTGCAATAAATATCTTTCTCATCTTCGGATTGAAATCAGCGACCCATGAAAACTCGATTTCGGTATAATGTTTTTTATGGCTGAGCACTCCCTGAAGATAATAAATGAATGCCGATTCGATGCCATGGTTCTGATATTTGGGAATAACGCCCGTAAGAAGCGCTTTAATCCTGGTCATGGTGTTCCTTTTCTTCAGCCAGACGAATTTAAGCATGTCAATTATACCCATCTTGCCCTTAAGATGTTTCAGGATCATGTTCAGGTCGGGGAACATCAGATAGATGGCGATAGGTTTGCCTTCGAAATATGCAATCCATATGAATTCCTCATCTACAATGGGTTTGGCTTTTTTCAGTACTTCACGTATATATGCCGGCTCGAGCGGTTCGAAATGCTGCTTGAACGATGCCCATGCTTCATTGAATACTTCTGCAAAGTCTTTTGTAAATCGTTCCTCTTCCTTCCACGTAAAGTGATGAAATTCATACCCGGGTTTGTTCAGGACCCAGTTTGCGATTTTCGTAAGTCTTTCGGGAAGAGGCCTGGTGATATCGAGATGAAATCCTTCCATCTTGTAATAGACCTGGAAGCCGTATGACTCAAAGAGCTCCTGGTAGTATGGATGGTTATATGGGACATCGAACGACGGATGAGTGAAGCCATTAACCAGCAGTCCCCAGTATTTATCTGTCTCCCCGAAGTTTATAGGTCCGTCCATCGCCTCCATACCCTCAGCCCTGAGCCATTCCCTTGCAGTGTCGAACAACAGGAATGCAGCCTCCCTGTCGTTGATGCACTCAAAGAAACCGACACCTCCGGTCGGCTGGTCATATGTTTTTGCGAGGCTGAAATCTATGAAAGCGGCAATTCTTCCAATCAGGTTGCCGGTATCGTCAGTCAGAACCCATCTTTCGACTTTCCCATGTTTAAAGTATGTGTTTTTGGAAGGATCGAAAATCCCCTTAATATCATTATCAAGAGGGCAGACCCAGGTTTTGTCATTTTTATAGATTGTCCGGGCGGTATCGAGAAACAGTTTCTCTGTCCTGAAATCGTCAACTATAGTAAGTTTCATTATTTCAGTTATTTCATGTAAACCTGGGTGATCAGGTCACGGTACTTATCCTGGATAAACTGTCTGCGTAATTTCAGAGTAGGTGAAAGTTCTCCGGTTGCCGGGGTCCATTCATCCTGTACAAGACGGAACCTGTTGATCCTTTCAGGAGGGCTTAACTTCTTGTTAAGTCTTTCTATTTCCGTGGAGAAGAATGACACTACTTCCTTCTGCTGTATCAGCTCCTCATTATTGGCGAATGAAAGATTCTTTGAAGTTTTCCAGTCGTCGAAATATTTAAAGTTGGGAGATATCAATGCGCTGGCAAATTTTTCATGTTCGCCAATTACCATAAGCTGGTCGATAACAGGAGACTCCTTGAAAATATTCTCGATTATCTGGGGAGCGATGAATTTGCCATTGGAGAGCTTGAATATCTCTTTCTTCCTGTCGGTGACCATCAGGAATTTGCCATCTTCGATATGTCCGATATCGCCGGTGTGGAACCATCCATCCTGATCGAAAGCCTGTTTTGTGAGTTCAGCGTCCTTATAATATCCGGGAGTGACATTAGGCCCCTTGCAGAGTATCTCCCCGTCATCTGCAATCTTCACTTCGACCCCTTCTATAGTCATTCCTACAGATCCAAGCTTAACCTTTCCCTTCTCAGTCCTGTTAATGGTAATTATCGGAGAAGTTTCTGTCAGACCGTACATATTTATGATCTTAATACCTGCGGCCCAGAAGACTTTTTCGAGCCTTGGCTGGAGACTGGCTCCTCCACATCCCACTATTCTTACTTTATTTCCAAGCGCCTGGCGCCATTTGCTGAATATGAGCTTATCGGCTGTCCTGAGCTTTCTTTCATAGAACCAGCCGTTTTCACCAAAGGGTTGATATTTGAGACCCAGGTCAACTGCCCAGAAAAACAGTTTTTTCTTTATGCCTGTCAGCTTATTGCCTTTGGATATAATGACATCATAGAATTTCTCCAGTACCCTGGGAACAGCATCAAATCCATCAGGTTTGATCTCCGCCATATTTGCAGCAATGGTACCCATGTTCTCTGCGTAATAGATACTGGCGCCGCTGTACTGTGTCTGATAGTTCCCAAGCCGCCCGCCTACATGGCATAAAGGCAGGATACTCAGATATCTGTCCGCCGGGCTCAGGTTAAAAACTGAGGCAGCCGACAGAAAATTGCTGACCATATTCCTGTGTGTGAGCATAACTCCTTTTGCCTTGCCGGTAGTCCCTGATGTATAAATGAGAGATGCGAAATCGGTTGCCTGGACCGTGGATTTTATTTTCTCAACGGTATCCCTGTGTTTTTCTGAGTTTGATTTTCCGGTTTCAACAATCTCTTTCCAGTTTTTATTTCCCTCAATTTCATCAAAAGAAAAGACAGGAATATTCCTTCCTGACAAAGCTACAGCAGGAGTGACAGTTTTCAGGAGCTTCCTGTCTGAAACAATTATCATGCTGGCTTCACTGTGATCAATAATATAATGGTAATCAGATATACTGAGGGATGTAAACACCGGCACATGGATGACTCCTATCATCGACATTCCAAAGTCGGCAAAGTTCCATTCCGGACGGTTGTTGGAGACGGTAATTATTTTATCGCCTTTTTTTATACCCATCTCCAGGAGGCCATAGGAGAAATTGTATGAGTAATCGATATAATCCCGTGAGCTGTATTTTACCCATACACCGTTCTGTTTTCCACAGAGAACATCATCTTTATCAATGAATTTTTCCCTGTATCTTTCAAGGAGATCAAAAGTACGTTCTACATTCATAATATATTAAGGTTAGGATTTTCAATTTTATTACCCCCTTTTCTATTTCCCCCCAGGGGGGAAAGATTTGTACTGTCCTCCTTTGGGGAAAGCCTGCCCCGCTTCGGCGGGGGCAAGGAAGGGGGTCTTTATATCCAAATTAGGATTACTTTTTGCAATTTACGAATAATCAACAATTAACAAAAAGATAACCGGAAGTCTCTTCAATTAAGACAAGGCAATTAGGTATTTTTACTTATTGACCTCATTGTCCAGCTTCAAGGAAATATTATTTTTGTTTTGTTCTTTTATTCCTTTTAATATATCCTTTTGTGAATGCGATGCCTCTTGTAATCGGTACTGTAGTGCTTTTTGCACTTGCTTACCGGTTTTATTTCAGTTTTGTTGCCGCAAAGGTCGCAGTATCCCGGGACCTTGGCCCGACTCCTGCCCACAGATTATTTGACGGGCAGAATTATTATCCCATGAACAAATGGGTTCTTTTTGGCCACCATTTCGCCGCTATTGCCGGCGCGGGACCGCTGGTGGGACCTGTCCTGGCTGCACAGTTTGGCTTCATGCCGGGATTCCTCTGGATGCTGATCGGTGCAGTAATGGCAGGGGCAGTCCATGATTTCGTGATACTGACGGCATCTGTCGAGCATGACGGCAAGTCGCTTGCCGTGATAGCCAGAGAAGAGATAAACAAGGTCAGCGGTATTACAACAACATTTGCGATAATCCTGATAATAGTAATTGCCCTCGCCGGTCTGGGACTTGTTGTTGTAAATGCCCTTGCCGAAAGCTCATGGGGGACTTTTACAATAGCTTCAACTATTCCCATTGCCGTACTGATGGGAATATGGATGTTCAGGATACGAAAAGGCAAAACTGTCGAGGCTACGATCGTCGGAGTGATACTTCTAATTCTTGCAGTCATTTATGGGCGTTATGTTCCTGAGTCAAGGTTCGCATCATGGTTTACATTCGATCATAAAACTCTTACGATAATTATTGCAGCTTATGGATTTCTGGCATCCGTATTGCCTGTCTGGCTTCTTCTTTCGCCGCGCGATTACCTGAGCTCTATCATGAAGATTTCAGTTATAAGCCTCCTGGCAATAGGTCTTATAATTGTAGCTCCGGAAATAAAGATGCCGGGATTCACGGAATTCTGCAGGGGCGGAGGCCCGATCATTCCGGGGAAGCTGTATCCCTATCTCTTCATTACAATAGCCTGCGGAGCAATTTCCGGCTTCCATTCGCTGGTAAGCTCTGGCACTACACCAAAGATGATTATGAAGAGTTCCGATATCAAACCTATTGCTGTGGGTTCAATGCTTGTCGAGGGAGCAGTAAGCATAATGGCGCTGATTGCCGCCACCAGCCTTCTTCCGCTTGATTATTTCCAGATCAATGTGCCGGCCGATAAGATTCAGGCTGTTTTGCCTCAGCTTCACGAAATGGGTTTCACCGAATCGAACCTCGATCAGCTTTCAGCCAGTGTGGGTGAGAAAATTGCAGGAAGGACAGGTGGTGCAGTATCTCTGGGAGTGGGGATGGCTTATATCTTCTCCTCCATTCCGGGTATGAATCACCTGATGTCGTACTGGTACCATTTTGCCATTATGTTCGAAGCGCTGTTCATTCTGACCACAATTGATGCAGGCACACGTATTGGCAGATTCCTTCTTCAGGAAGCTCTGGGAAAAGTATACAGGCCTTTTCAAAAAACAAACTGGCTGCCTGGCAACCTGATAACAAGCTGCCTCATTGTTTTTGCATGGGGATACTTTATATATACAGGTACCGTCTCAACTATCTGGCCGATGTTCGGAGCAGCCAACCAGCTTCTGGCGACGATTGCGCTTGCTATTGGCACATCTTATATTATAAACCGCGGAAGGGCTAAATATGCCTGGGTGACACTCCTTCCCATGACTTTTGTAGGCGTGACGACAATGACTGCTGCAATCCTTAATATAAAAAATATCTACATCCCGCAGGTTATTGACAGGGCGACCCTGGTTCCCGGCATCATCAACCTGATTTTGACTCTTGCGATCATAATTTCGGTAATCGTAATTCTGTCAAATGCAATTCCCGGGTGGATAAGATCATGGAAATTAAATAATCAGTAAATTATTAATACTTAAAGGAAGCAATGCCACGAACGGTGGCTCAGTTTAGTCAAGAATAATCAGATATGAGCAGATTAACAAATTGTTGGTTATATTTGGCACCTTAAACACAGCAAAGGAATGATGGAGTTTTTTCAATCGGTTCTTGACTGGTACATGGCCAATCTTAACTATTTTACTGTTTGGTTGCTGATGCTTATCGAAAGCACTTTTCTTCCGATGCCTTCGGAAGTAGTTATACCATTTGCGGCATATAAGGCGGCTCAGGGCGATCTGAATGTTTTTCTTGTTATCCTGTTTGGTACTATTGGAGCACTATGCGGATCACTTATAAACTACTATCTTTCATATTTTCTCGGACGTCCGATTATTTATGCATTTGCAGATTCCAAAGCTGGACGGTTATTTCTGCTATCGAAAGAGAAAGTAATCAAAGCCGAAAATTATTTCCTGAGAAACGGAAAATCATCAACTTTCATCGGCAGGCTTGTGCCTGGGATCAGACATCTTATTTCCATTCCTGCAGGCCTTGCAAAAATGAATCTCCGTGACTTTATACTTTATACATTTATCGGAGCAGGCATCTGGAATGTCATTCTGGCAATCATCGGTTACTATGTGTTTGAGTATAGCGAAAAGATCTTTCCTTATTTAGACAAAATCCTCTATGCGCTGGGAGCTCTTTTTATAATATACCTTATTGTAAAGACTGTTAGGAACAGTAAAAAGAATAAGAAATGAAGAATTGTTTCCCGCAGATTGCGCAGATGTACGCAGAACTTATCCTAAATCTGCGAAGATCAGCGGAATCTGCGGGAAAATATTAAAATCTGGCAATGAACTCCAGGGTTAATTTATCAGTGTGTATTGGCAGACTGCTCTTCAGGTAGTTCTCGTAATTGACCCTTATTTCTGAATAAAATTGCTTCGGTTCAAATCCTACATTCACTCCTAATGTCAACCGGTTAGCATCAATTCTCTTGTTGTACATAATATCTCCCATATAATCCCATCTGGCTGTCGGAGAGATCATTTTAACCATTTTCCCTGTCAGTATAAAATTATAATAGGAGTGCAGATATAGTCCGTCATCATGAACACGTCCATCAAGCGTGTCGGTCCAGCTCCTGCTGATGTATTCCGATTCAACGAATATCTTTCCGTTTGTATACCTGAGTTCACCTCCAAATAAAGCAAGATGATCACGGTATTCTGCTTCACCGTAGTATAAATTTCCAACTGCCCTGAATCCGGTTTCCGGACCTATTACTACTCTTGAAACCAGGTTAGGTTTTTCTATCCATTGGGGATTATTGTTGCCTGTACCATTAACGGCACCCAGCAGAATATCTACAGGAATACCCAGATCAAACTTATAGTCAATATAAAAGCCGATATCCCTCATTCCGTCGTTGATATATTTTGCCAGGAAAGATCTATTTGCGAAAATATTTTCTGCAGGATTCCGCATGTAGTCTGTACTGAAGGGAATCTTTCTCTGGCCAAGGTAGATATCCAGATTCTTGAGCGGAGTGAGCCTGACATATGCATCCAGCATCTTCATCTTTCCTTCGTCGGACAGATCAAGCTCGATCTTATAGGACATATAATTATTAATCTTTCCTTTCAGCCCGAATCGCCCATTTCTTACCTCGAAGCGCATCAGGTAATTATCAAGGTCGTATTCAGTTTTGACCTTTAGTATGACATCAAGATCGGGGACATACTCTGATTTTGAAAAAGTTGAGTCCTGGGCACAGACACCAGTCATGTAAAACAGAAGCAGTAGAAATGAGAAATGAATTATTTTCCCTCCAGTTGAGCCAGTCGTTGGTTTATTCATCTCTGAGAACAACATGCAGTTGAGATAAGTGTCAGAAGCATTATCAGTAAATTTTTCATTCTACTATTTCAGCTTTATCGAATCTATCATTGCGGAAATTTACCCTCGAATGTTGCACTCTGCGGATCCCTTTTCCGCCGAAGAATCCCCAGCCGCCGCTGCCAAGAAGGAATCCAAGCGCATAAAGGCCGCCATTGTTATTCTGAGCATACATTGTTATCTTATTGTTAAAAAGCATGCCTATAAAATCGAATGGCGCTATAAATCCATGCCACAATCCACCGAAGAAACCATAGGTATAGCCCGTCAGACACTGATCAACCGGTTCATTGTCGGCACAGCCTGAAAGTATTAATACGACAGCAATTAGGGTAAAGAACAGAAAGTTTTTACCCTGATAGAAATTTTTCATTTTCAATTATTTATTTGATTTCGGATTATCAGAAAAGATTGAGTTCCCCCGGTTTGCCTGAATTTTTTCTTTCATGAATAAGCAGCCATCTTTTACGCTCAAGTCCACCTCCGTATCCTACAAGAGCGCCGTCAGCACCGATGACTCTGTGACAGGGAATTATTATAGCTATACGGTTAGATGCATTAGCATGGGCGACAGCCCTGGTCGCCCCGGTATTTTTGATGGCTTCTGCCTGTTCATGATAGGAAATGGTTTCCCCGTATGGGATCTTCAGCAGTTCTTTCCAGGCTGACTGCTGAAATTCAGTACCGGGTGTGACCAGCTTTAACGTGAAATCTTTGCGTTTCCCCCTGAAATATTCTTTCAGCTGTTTTTTCAATGTCCAGATGTGCCAGCTGCTGCCTTTTTTGATCGTGGTCTCCAGGAGTGTTGCAAGCTCCTCATATTCGGCTGATAGATTTTCCCTGTCGGCAAATTCCAGCAGACAGATCCCATTTTTGGTTGCGCCTGCAACCATCTCCCCAAGAGGAGTGTCTATTTTTGAAATTTTTATCATTGTTTTGGGAACCTTCCGGAGGTTAATTTTATGAACCTGATGTTCCTGAACCTCATCGCCGACCAGTCATCATCTATCGACACCATCCTGATTCCGTAAAAACCGGCATCATTAAGTACTTTCCACCCCTTATCGCGTTCCAGATCAGATTTATACTTTTTTGAAGTCTTCTTCGGATAACAGAACCAAAGAATGCCATCGGCAGTGAGATTGTGCAATGCAACCGGCACCATCTGATTGACATCAGCGACCGTTTTAACAAAAAGTATCATAAACCCGTACGGGCACCGCTGGTCGATATCATCATCGGTAATGACACCCTTAAGCTCCTTTGCTACAGCCTTATAGAAAGATTCTTCGGCATTCAGAACAGCGATCCTCAACTGCCCTTTATAATTGAGCTTCTTCAGCAGTTCTTTCATGTTAAATATATTTCCTTGCTAATTTAAAAAAAATTGCAATAACGGTAAAAGATTTTTAACTTTGTGCTTTCTGAAAATGGGGTGCCTTAATATAACAGGCTGAGATCATACCCTTATAACCTGATCCGGATAATGCCGGCGTAGGGAAAAGAGAGTATCCGGTATATCAGCTTAAACATGCAGCTTCATTTTCAGGGAATAATTTAAATGAAAATGAAGAAAAAGTTTTTTTTATTTCTCGCAGTATTCTTCCTGATGAGCAGCATTTATGCTTTTCAGGTGAAAGATTCCTCAATAAGAGGCAGAGTGACAGATGTTTCCGGCAATCCTCTTGCCGGAGCAGGAGTCTCAGTTGAAAACACATTCCTTGGAACAATCTGTGATCCTGATGGCAATTATGTTTTCAGCGGACTAAAAGATGGTACTTACAGGCTCCGGTTCACATTCATCGGGTATGAGCCACAGGTTCATGAGGTTGGTCTTAAAGGAAAAGCTGAGCTGGACATAAATCTTGTTCCGAAGCCGCTCATCACCGGAGAGGTGATCGTCAATGCCACAAGGGCAGGGAACCGTACCCCTCTGGCATATTCGACTGTTGACGGAGAGATTATCAGAAAACATAATGTCGGACAGGATATTCCTTTTATTCTTGGGATGACACCTTCGCTGGTTGAGACCTCAGAAGCCGGGAACGGCATTGGATATACCAGCCTTCGGATACGCGGCACAGATGCCAGCAGGATTAACGTAACGATAGATGGGATACCTCTTAATGACCCTGAATCGCAGCAGGTTTTCTGGGTCGATCTTCCCGATCTTGCTTCCTCAGCTGATAACATCCAGATTCAGCGCGGCGCAGGCACTTCATCGAATGGGGCAGGAGCCTTTGGTGCTACAGTCAGCATCCAGACTAAAAGTTCAGATAATGAGCCCTTTGCAGAGATTTCGTCATCGGTCGGTTCATTTAATACATTTAAAAGCTCAGTTTCTGCCGGAACAGGTCTTCTGGACGGAAGGTTTGCTCTTGAGGTACGGCTTTCTCAGCTTAAGAGCGACGGATACATTAAACGGACTGGTTCCGATCACAGGTCGTCATACATTTCAGGCGTTTACAATGCAGGCAGGTCGAGGGTAAAAGCCAACATCATCCTGGGAGAAGAACATACAGGCATAGGCTGGTGGGGCGTGCCTAAGGAGATGCTGACCATCGACAGGAGATATAATCCGGCAGGCGAATTTACCGATGAGTACGGGGTAAGCCGGTTTTATGACAATGAAAGCGACAACTACCGGCAGAACCATTACCAGCTTATTTACAGCCTGAATGTCAATGACTTTATTAATATCAGCACGGCTTTTCACTATACAAGAGGCGAGGGATACTATGAAGAATATAAATATGACCGTGAAGTGTCGGATTATTTCCCCGTGCCGGTAATAAATATCGGTGATACAATTATTACTTCAACTGACCTGATAACAAGAAAATGGATGTCGAACGATTTCTACGGGTTTGTCTACACACTCAAATATAAAAGGAACAGGATTGAAACTACATTTGGGGGAGCTGCTAACAGTTATACCGGTGATCATTATGGAAAAATAATCTGGATGAGATATTCGACTCTTGAAAAAGATTACCAGTGGTACTTCAATTCAGGTACAAAGAGAGAGTTCAGCATATTTGCGAAGACTACATATGCCCTCACCGATCAGCTATCCGTTTATGGCGATCTTCAGTACCGTCAGATCTTTTACAGAATGAAAGGATTCGATGATGACCAGAAGGATCTTGGCCAGAAACATAATTTCAGCTTCTTCAATCCCAAGGGAGGTCTCTTCTGGGCAATCTCAAATAATCAGGATGGATATCTTTCATTTTCAGTTGCCGGCCGCGAACCAACCCGTGCCGATTTTAAGGAGGCTGCCGGAGATAGTAATGCAACTCCTGAAAAAGAGAGACTATACGACACTGAATTGGGATACAGTCTGAGAGGTGCAAAATTCTCAGTCGGAGCTAACGGTTATCTTATGTATTACCACGATCAGCTTGTGCCAACAGGTGAACTAAGCAATACGGGATATTCCATTATGACTAATGTTGATAGAAGCTACCGCCTCGGAATTGAGCTGAAAGCAGGTCTGAAGCCTGCGAATTATCTGGAATGGGATTTCAACCTGACATTAAGCCGTAATAAGATAGCTGATTTTACAGAGTATTATACTGATTATGATATTGTCAGCTGGGACGCTGAATATAAAAGCAAAGAACTCGGAAGTGTAGATATCGCCTATTCTCCGTCAATAACAGGAACCAGCGACATTAACTTCAGGATCAGAAAGGATCTTGAGATACATTTTATAAGTAAGTATGTAGGCAGCCAATATTTCGACAACACGATGAGTAAGGAGAGAATGATAGATCCTTACTTTGTCAATAATGTGAGGATAAGCTATGAACCGGCTATCAGGAAAATTAAGGGAGTGGAATTCCAGGTTCTTATCAATAATATTTTCGATGCAGAATATGAGAGCAATGCCTATGGCGGCAACTGGTATGAAGGAGGAGAGGAGAAGAGCTGGTCGTACTATTTTCCTCAGGCAGGTACCAATGTGATGTTCAGGGCAGGGATTAGGTTTTAATGCATCTTTATGAGTATCTCCGACTGGATAGCAAATAATTATATTGAGATTTTCGGCACAGTGACCGGAATACTCTACGTAATCCTTGAAATCAGACAGAACATCTGGCTCTGGCCGGTGGGCATCATCACGTCGGGGGTTTATATATGGGTGTTTTTTACAGGCAAGCTGTATGCAGATATGAGTTTGCAGGGCTACTATCTGGTAATAAGTGTGTTGGGATGGTACTGGTGGATTCATAAGAAGAGGGGGCGAGTGGGAGAGGGGGCGAGGGCGAGGGCGAGAGGGAGAGAAGAGGAGAGTGAGAGAATCCCCCCGCAGAGCGGGAGGTCGGGGGTGGGTTATGAAGAAGCTGAAAAACTTAAAGTATCTCACCTTAAATTTGGAACAGGAATGATTCTTGCAATAGTTTTTGCATTTCTTTATGCTCTTTTATGGATTATCCTTGACAGGTTAACCGATTCACCTGTGCCGGTATGGGATTCTTTTATTACGTCACTTTCAATAATTGCCACCTGGATGCTGGCCCGGAAGATCTATGAACACTGGTTCCTCTGGATCGTTGTCAACTTTGCGGCAGCAACACTCTTTTTCACGAGGGGACTCTATCCGACGGTAATATTATATGTTGTATATTGTGCGATGTCGTTCGTTGGTCTGATGGAATGGAAGAAATCGTTGACTCAAAATAAAACCTGATATAATGTCTCTGAATGCTGTTATTGTTGCTGACGGAAATTTCCCCGTTCATAAAACACCACTGGAGTATCTTGAAAACGCAGATGCGATTATATGCTGTGACGGGAGTACCGAAAGTGTATTGAATGCTGGCATTATCCCTGATGCAATAGTCGGTGATATGGATTCCCTTAGTGCTTTTCTCTCCGATAGATTTGCGGATCGCATTTATATTGATGAAAACCAGGAGACAAATGATCTGACCAAGGCTGTTGAATGGTGCCGCGGATCGGGATATGATGATATCGTGATCGTTGGCGCGACAGGCAAAAGAGAAGATCACACGATCGGGAATATCTCTTTGCTTGCAGAATATTCAAAATTTATTAAAGTAAAAATGGTTACTGACACAGGAATTATTCTCCCGTTTCATGAGAGCTGCAGGATCGAAACATTCCCGGGTCAGAATATTTCTATTTTTTCGATTGATCCGGAAAATGAGATAACATCTTCCGGTTTGCGATACTCTCTCGAACGGAAAAAACTGAGAAACTGGTGGGAAGCCACACTGAATGAAGCAATCGGCTATGAAGTGGAGCTCAGATTTGAAGGAGGGCCGGTACTTGTTTTTCTATTATTCAACCCCCCACCCCCTCCCGCTGGCGCGGGATAGGCTCTAAAGGGGGTCTAAAACCCACCTGAAAATATAAATCATTTACGATTTAACCCCCCTTCAGGGGGGCAGGGGGGTCGGCTTCCTCTTTCACAAGATTCATCAGTTGCGCTCTGCTCTTTACATTTGTCTTTATGTAAATACGATGGGTATGGTCTTTCACAGTCTGCAGGCTGATAAACAGCTTCTCTGATATTTCTTTATTGCTCAGACCATTACAGATTTCACGTACAATGTCGGATTCGCGTGCCGACACTTCAAACTTTTTGCAAAACTCTTCGAATGAAAGATTTTGTGATGGTTCCTGTTTTGCAAATGCTGGGAGAACGGTTCCATAGCTCAGATAAATCGGCAGGAATGTATTTCCAGTAAAAAACGCGAATATAAAGATCAGTCCGAGCCATGGTTGTGAAGTATAGAATACTAAAGGAATGCATTGTGAAATACCAATAATTGAGATCGTGGGAGCAATTATTCTCCTGTCGTATTCATAGATAGTCGCTTTTCCTATTATTGGCAAATGGATCAGGTATGAAGCAAGAAGTGACCAGATTACATTCATCAGGATATAGTAATCCCTGATAAACACCCTTGGATCGGCTATCTTCTTGTTGGCAATGAAATAACCAATCACAACCAGTATTGTGAAATTTCCGAACAGGAATGAGAAAACAGTCCAACCGCTGATTTTTCTACCGGATAACAATGCTGCGAGTTGAATCAGCATTAGCCATGCAAATACCAGGAATGGAAGTCCCAGAAGCAGTGCGATCCCGGTAAATCTTAAAAGAAGCTCTGCAGAAATATAAGTGGAAAGGAATGTTTGAACAACCACCTGTCCCCATAAACCATAAAATCCAAAGGCAGATATGAAGACCTGGTAGTAAATGAGTGTCGAAAAGACATCGGATCTATATTTGTTGCGTAGCCTTGTTGAAAGAATTATACCTCCTGCCGTCAATGCGACCGAAAGGACAAGATCGAGATAAACCAGGTATTTCAGCATGGTATAAAATTAAGAAATTCCCGGAATATCAATGAAATAAAAATGAGCACTACTAAAGTATTGCCCTCCATACTTAAGTAGGGAAAATAAAAATCAATACTATAGTATGAAATCTATATAAACGAAGGGATTTAAATTTACTTCATAAAATAAACGCTAACAATTAATAATTAGAAAAATGGAAACAACCAACAATTACACTTTAAAACCAACTTTCGGAGACAGCTTCGGGACAGGATGGCGTGTCATGCTTGATAATTTTCTAAGACTCTTCCTGGTAGTAATTATAGTAGGCATAATTACCGGTCCTCCGAATATTTTTCAGATGAACCTGGATAAAGGCGACTTCCCCCATATGCCATGGAACTTGCATGGATGGGATGGCGACATGAGAGGATTATTCGGCCTGGCATCCCTTGGAATGCTTGCTGTTCTATTCGGCTTGCTGGCTCTCCTTTATACCTGCCTCGTTGTGCCTGTATTCACCTTTGGCAGCAAAATGATCTTTCTTGAAGCAGTAAGGAAGATGAAACCGAATTTCGAATGGCTTATCAGAGGATTCATGAGCAATTACCTAAACATTGTTCTTGCCAACCTTCTTGTATTCGCACTTGTTGCAATTGGCCTTTTTGCCCTGATAATTCCCGGGATTATAATAGCGTGCAGACTCGCATTTGTTAAATACATCGTCATGGACAAGAAGGTTGACCCGATTGAGGCAGTTGAAATGAGCTGGAAGCTTACGAGAGGACATGGATGGACCATCTTCCTCATGGGATTTGTTTCGTTCTTCATTGGGATCTTTGGCTTCTGCCTGATGATAGTCGGTATTTTCCCTGCTATCATCTGGATCGCAAGCTCATTTGCTTCACTTTATCAGTCGGTCCTTCTGGAAAAAGAGAAACCGGTTGAGCCGGAAGCAGTAGCAGCGTAATATTTACAGCATCCACTTAATTCCTTAATTAGTTTTCACCTGCCGCGGACTTCGGTTCCGGCAGGTTTTTTTTATAAAATTTTGTAACTTTACTTTTTATTCATTCAAATACTAAAACATGAAAACAAGATCAATCATTCTGTCAGTAATACTGATTTTTGCAGTCACCTCATTTACAAATGGTCAGGTAGGCGGTTATCTTAAAAGCAAAGTTAACAGGGCAGTAGATGCCGCAGCTAATGCAGCGGATAAAAGAGCTAACCAGGAAATAGACAAGAAAGCAGAGGAAGAGGTAAATAAGGCTGCGGACAAGATATTGGATGATGCAGAAAAGAATGCGGAAAAGAATGCAGAAGATAATGCAGAAGCGAATAAGCAGACTGAAGAAACCGGAAATGCAGAAGTTAGACAACAGGAAAACAAGGCAGAGAAAGAGTCTGGAGGCGGATTCAACCTGGGCGCCCTGATGGGAGGAGGAACAGTTACTTCAAAATACAGGGAATCTTATTCATTCAACAACAGGATCTATATGCAGGCCGAAATGTACGACGGCAAAGATGTGGTGAAAATGGACTACTATATTTATTTCAATGACTCCGGATCTGATGCAGGGATAGAAACTAAAATGGCAGGAACCACCGATGAAGGTGACCAGGTAGCGATGGCATCATCTTTCATTGCTGACGGAACAAACAAATCATTCCTGATGCTCTCGGATATGGGGGGAACAAGATTCGGCATCATAAGTGATGTTCCTGATGAAACAACTGCTGCGGCAGAGACAACACCCAAACCAACGATTACAAAAACCGGAAACAGCAAGGTGATTGCAGGCTACAAATGCGATGAATACCTGGTAAAGCAGACAGGTAAGAAAGAGTACAGCAAGGTTTGGCTAACCAAAGACCTGAAGCTCCAGGCAGATAAAAGGACTTTCTCCCAGGCCGGTGTGACAGCATATTATGATAATCCTGAACTGCGCGATGCAGCCTCACTTGCAATGGAATCTTATGACGATAAAGGAAAACTGGCCATGAAATCCGAAACAAAGGAGATCAATATGGGTTTCAAGCATACAATGACAACAGCCGGATATCCATTGCGACAGATGAATTTCAGCCAGGTGGGAACTAAGAAATAACCCCCGGCTACGCTGAAGCGTAGCCACCCCCTAAAGGGGGTAAAAAATCCAATTCTTTGTTTTAATTTTCAGGGTAAATTAGCCCCCCTTTAGGGGGGTTGGGGGGTATTTAATCAGTTTCGCAAACCTCAGTAAAAGCTTCTTCTTCCCGTCTTTCTCGAATTCAACAGTGGCCGTCTGATTTGGCGGGACTCCTTCGATGGAGACAATTAATCCGTTCCCGAATCTTTCGTGCTGTACAGAGTCTCCTTCTGAAAACTGTGAGGGATCACTGCCATTGAAAGGAGTAGCCGGCTGAGTTACATGTTTTGATATTTTCCTCATCCTGGGAGAAGGTTTGAAAATGACCTGTTCTTCACGAAAAGAGAAGCCCCTGTCATCCTGGCTTTTCTTCGCATGGAACGGTTTACCTCCCGTCTGAGGGTAATCAACATATTTCATGTCGAGCTCGCGCAGGAACCTGCTGGGATTGCTTCTCTCAAGATTTCCCCATTTGTACCTGTTAAGAGCATAGCTTAAGGTAGCCTGTTTTTTTGCACGGGTGACCGCCACATAAAAAAGCCGCCTCTCTTCCTCAAGTTCTTTCGAACTGCCCGACGACATCGGTGATGGGAATAATGTGTCTTCCATCCCAACAACATATACATGGCTGAATTCCAGTCCTTTAGCCGAATGCATGGTCATCAGGGTAACTTTCTCGCGGTCCTCCTCCTTTTCATTATCCTGATCGGTGAGGAGTGCAACATTTGCAAGATAATCACCAAGTGTGGATGGTTCTCCATTCGTCTCAGCAGCTTCGGTAAATATTTTTATCGCATTGAGGAGCTCTTCCATATTTTCATAGCGGCTGATCTCTTCAGGAAGCTTGCCATCGCGAAGCTCCTTCATAATGCCTGAGCTGGCAGCTATTTCTTTTGCCTTGGCATATGCATCTGATGTTTCAGCATTCAGCGACAGGGCATCGATCAGTTCTGCATATACTGTTAATTTTTTCACAGTGCCTGCGTTGAAATGCTGTGAGTAACTGCCAGCCTCATTCAGGATATTCCAGGCAGAAACATTCTGTTCATGTGCAAGTTCAAAAAGCTTCTGAATCGTAGTGTCCCCGATTCCTCTCTTAGGGTAATTTATCGATCTTTTAAGAGCTTCTTCATCTTCCCGGTTCATCACCATTCTGAAGTATGCAATGATATCCTTTATTTCCCTGCGCTCATAGAATGAAAGGCCTCCATATATTTTATATGGTATATTCTTCCTGCGAAGGGTCTCCTCAAAAATACGGCTCTGGGCGTTTGTCCTGTAGAGAACAGCGAAATCCGACCATTTCAGCTGTTGAGAATACCTCCTGTCGAAAATATCCGAAGTTATCATAAAACCCTCTTCAGTGTCGGTCATCGCCTGCATTACCATTATTTTCTCTCCGGGTTCATTCTTAGAATAGACTGTTTTATGAATCTGGCCTTCATTATTTGCGATTATGGCATTTGCCGCATTAACGATTGTCTGGGTAGATCGATAATTCTGTTCCAGCTTGAAAAGCTTATAATCAGGATAGTCGTTTTTAAATTCAAGTATGTTCTCGATCCTTGCTCCGCGGAATGAGTATATGCTCTGGGCATCATCACCGACAACACAAAGATTATGATGAGCTGCCGCAAGTTTCTTTACGATGAGATACTGGGCATAGTTTGTATCCTGGTATTCATCGACAAGGATATATCTGAAACGATCCTGGTATGAAGAGAGCACATCCGGGAAATCCCTGAAAAGTATGTTGGTATTCATAAGAAGATCATCAAAGTCCATCGCATTTGATTTGAAGCATCTTGATGCATATATTTTGAATATGTCTGAAAGAAGCGGCATCCTGCTTGCTTTGTCATATTCCTGCAATGAACCATCTGCTGAATACATGCTCGCCGTGATGAGATTGTTTTTGACCATTGATATTCTCGCGGCAATACTCCCCGGTTTATAGATGTTATCATCGAGGTTGAGCTCTCTGATAATAGTACGTACCAGGCTCTTTGCATCAACAGCATCATATATCGTATAGTTGGATTTATATCCCAGCCTGTCGCCTTCAATCCTTAATATCCTTGCGAATATTGAATGAAAGGTACCCATCCATAGAAATCGTGCAATCTCAGGGCCTGCTATCCTGGCGATCCTCTCCTTCATTTCGCCTGCAGCCTTGTTGGTGAAAGTAAGCGCAAGGATCTTTCCTGCCTGAACGCCATTCCGGAGGAGATGGGCAATGCGGTATGTAAGCACACGCGTTTTACCGGCGCCGGCACCGGCGATGACCAGTGCAGGGCCTTCGGTATTAACGACAGCCTGTTTCTGAGCATCGTTAAGTTCGCTGAGATAATTGTGATCCATTCAGATTTTCGGAATTACAGCGTTCAAGGTGGGACAAAAATAGCAAATACAATTTCAGGAGAATTGAAAATTAGAAAATAAACAGGAATAATTATTAACAGCAATAGGGTCATGCCATGGCACGACCCTATTGCTAATTTTATTATAATTGCGGTTAATAATACAAATAGGATAACCATTTTCGTTAATTATACAAATTCAAGAATACCTGTGCGTTTTTGGGTTACGATATTCTTTTTCATTCTTCCTTTATCTCTTGCTGCGCAGCTTGATGCTCCGGGAAAGATATCGGTAAAGTATACCTCATATCCATCATCCCCGGCTGTCAAAGATCCGATCTTCTTCTATTGCAGTTCACTTGGAACAGACAATGGTTCTCTTACGGCACAGAAGTCCGGGGGAACCGGCACTTATGATTTTTCCTGGTATAAATGGAATAATGGCACCGGCAGCTTCAGCGATTTTATTATTAGCGAAACAGGCAAAGTAACCTCAACCATTGCCAATCGCTCAGCAGGAGGATACAGAGTAGAGATCGACAGCTCAGGAATCGAAGTTGAGACTCTTACAGGGTGGATATTTTTTGATACTCCTCCCATTGCAGAAGCTAGACTCGATGAGGAACGATGCAACAGGGTGGCGCTTGATGGCGACACATCAGCCACAACGAAAAATTTCTACTACAATGATCCGGTAACAAAAAACAGCGTTACTCAGAAAAATGAGATAAATTTCTTATGGTCATCGACACCCACTTCTATAATACCATTACCAAGTTTTAAATTGGATCCTATTACTTATTCTCCACCACTGGAAGATGTGACTTATAAGCTCACGGTTAATTCACTTGGCTGCAGCAGCGAAGCATCATTCTTTTATGCTGCCATCAGGGCATTAGCTGATTTCAGCGTCGACCCTGTGGAAGGGGAGGCTCCTCTGGAAGTCAGCTTCACAGACAAATCCATCAGGGGCGCTGAATACACATGGGATTTTGGAGATGGCACTGACACAACCCTGAAGGATCCTCCGCCTCATATATATTATAAGCCGGGTGAATATTGGGTAACTCTCGACATAGTAAGTGAACTTTTCTGCACCGACGCTGCGGATAGCATCAAAATAACAGTGGAACCTTCGGAACTTGATATTCCCAATGTCTTCACACCCGATGATGACGGGTATAATGACAGGTTCAGAATTGAATCAAAATCACTCCGGTATGTCAGTATGGAAGTCTTCAGCCAGTCGGGGCTGAAAATTTATGGTTTTTCCGGTGAAGGAGAGAGACTGAAGAGTTGGGATGGATGGGATGGCAAAATAAATAACTCCTCCACAAAGGCACGCCCCGGTATCTATTTTTACATCATCAGGGCATTCGGGTGGGACGATGTCAAGTATGACTCGAAGGAGTACCGGGGATTCGTGTATCTGTACAGATAACGGCACAATGGCTCAACGGCGCAACGGTACAGCGGCTTGTGATAATAAAAGCTTTTGCGCCACTGCACCTCTGTACCACTGCACCATTGTACCGTTTATACAAATAACTCGCCCTTAATAATTGTTCGTGCCTGCCCGGAGATTTCTACCCTGTCACCAGCCAGGGAGACTTTAAGCACACCCTCTCTTTTTGACACCTGATGGGAGACAAATTCCCGGCGGCCTCTCTTTTTATGCCAGAAAGGAACCAGTGAACAATGTGCTGAGCCTGTCACAGGATCTTCGTCGATGCCAAGAGCAGGGACAAAACACCTGACACAGAAGTCGAAGTTATTGTCATCAGAGGGAGCTGTGACTATCATATCTCCGAATCCGGAGTTTTTCATTAGCCTGAAGTCAGGTTTAAGTCCTCTTACACTGCTCTCACTGTCGAGTAGAACGAATGTCCAGCCATGCCCTGTCATGTATACTTCTTCCGGTCTGATGCCGAGAATATCTTTCATAATATCAGGTATTTCTATCTGCTCCAGATCATATGCAGGGAAATTCATCGTGATCCATGAGCCGGATTTCCTGATAGTCAGTTCCCCGGCCTTTGAAAGCAGTTTGATATCCTCGTCTTTTTTAACTATACCCTGTTCGAAAAGTATATGTGCAGATGAAAGAGTTGCATGACCGCAAAGCGGTATTTCAGCTTCGGGAGTGAAGAATCTGATCGTAAAGAAGTCTTTGCCTGGTAAAATGAATGCTGTCTCTGACAGGTTCATCTCCATTGCAACATTTTGCATCCATTCATCCGGCATTTCAGTCTCGAGAATGCAGACACCTGCAGGATTGCCCCTGAATGGTTCAGCCGTGAATGCATCGACCTGGTAGATTTTTCTGGGTGTTGACATATATATAAAGTTTTACACTGACCCCCCAACCCCCCTGAAGGGGGGCAGGGGGGCCTGTCATTCACCGGTAAATTTCGTGTTTTTACAGAATTGTAACAGTTATTTATCTAAGAAAACTTTGTAAACTAAAAAAGTTTTCTCATTTTTGCGGCACTAAAAATAATTGATGGATTACAGGCAGAGAATAATTGAAGAAGCTTCAGTATTATTCAGGACATACGGAATAAAGTCCGTAACCATGGATTTACTTGCAGCCCATATGGGAATCTCAAAAAGGACGATTTACGAGGTCTTCAGGGACAAGGATGAGCTTCTTACCGGAGTATTGAAATGGATGACCGTCAGGCAGCGTGAGATAATGGAAAAGACCCTGAATGAGTCTGAAAATGTGATAGAAGCTATATTCAAAATGATGAAAACGATGATGGAGCATTTCAAGAATATGAGCCCGGCTTTCCAGATGGATATTAAAAGGTATCATCAGGATATTGCAGAAAAGCTTAATAATCTTGACCAGCTTCCTTATGTAAAGAATAATGAATTAATAATAGAGAGAGGGATAAAGGAAGGGAGTTTCAGAAAAGACCTTGATGTAAAGATCATAAACAAGTGCATGCTTGAGGTGTTAAAGATGTCGAGCGACAGGGAGATTTTCCCTCCGGATGCCTTTGGGAGTGAAGAAGTTGTCAGGAACGTTTATTTAAATTACCTGAGGGGCTTATGCACCCCAAAGGGTCTTGAACTTATTGATCATTATGATAAGAAGAATAAATAAAATCGAGAGAAAAGATTGAATGAAGAATAAAACAAATTTTATGAAAAACAAATTTCTGGCAGCACTAGCTGTTTTTATATTCCCTGCCGTAACAGCCGGGGCACAGGGAACAAACGGGGACATGAAGCTTTCTTTAAAAGAGGCTCAGGACTATGCAATTCAGAACAACCGGCAGGTTATATCGGCAAAACTTGATGTGCTGGCATCCAGGGCTGCGATGTGGGAAACAATATCAGCGGCACTTCCGCAGCTAAACCTTTCAGGGTCGGTGATGGACAACCTTAAGCTGGCAACCACACTTCTTCCGGGTGAGTTTTTCGGCCAACCCGGAATCAAGGTGCCGGTGACTTTCGGTTCACAGTTCAATTCCAACGCATCGGCAGAAGCATCAATGCTTTTATTCAATGCACAGCTTTTCGTGGGTATTGAAACAACCAAACTTGCCCATAAGTTGAATAGTCAGAGCCTTGAAAAGACCGAACTTGATACCAGGGAATCAGTGGCATCTGCCTATTATCTTATACTTGTATCGGAGGAATCACTTAAGCTGATAGATGCAAATCTTTTAAACCTCAGTGAAACCTTAAAAGCCACCAAGGCAATGTTTGCAGCAGGAATGGCAGAGGCAACGGATGTAGATCAGATGCTTTCGAATGTTTCAATGATTGAAAATAACAAAAGTTCGCTGCAAAGAACTATCGAAGTAAACTACAATTTACTCAGGTTTATTCTCGGGACAAGCGTTAATGAAAAGATCGTTCTAACAGAAACGCTTGATAATTTTACAGAAACTGTAAATGTTGAATCCCTCCTTGCACAGGAGTTCAATATTAACTCGAATGTCAATTTCAGGCTCATTGAAGGACAGGAAATGATGTCGAAACTGGCACTCAGGAATGAAAAAGCATCAGTTCTTCCAACGCTGGCAGGATTCTATTCTTATGGCACAAATGGAATGGGTGACAAACTTTCTGACCTGCGATGGTTCCGGAACTCTATGCTTGGAGTTCAGGTTTCAGTCCCTATTTTCGCCAGCGGCCAGCGTTATTCAGGAATAAAAAAGGCCCAGTACAATTTCCAGAAGGCAACTACAACAAAAGATATGATAAGGGAGCAGCTGCTCATTCAGGAAAAACAACTGCGGTATAACCTGGTCAATGCCGACCAGCAGTATAAAACACAGAAACAAAATGTTGAAGTATCCCAGAGAGTATATAAAAGCACTGAAAACAAGTATAAACAGGGAATGGCATCAAGCCTGGAACTGACACAGGCAAACACTCTTTTCCTGCAGGCACAAAACAATTATATTTCAGCTTTGATGAATCTCCTGCAAACAAAGCTTGCCCTCGACAAACTATTAAACAACATTTAATTATTATAAGAAACAAACTTCACAAAATGAGATACACAAAATCAATATCGGTAATTCTTATAAGCGGACTTATCCTTTCAGGGTGTTCGGCTAAGAGAAATCCCGAGGCAGCATCTGATGCTTCGGCAGAAAACGTAAAAACAGCTATTCCAGTAAAGGTTATGACTCTTCAGAAAACGAAGATCGCCAGGACTATTGAGTATACTTCTACCATACTTCCATTTGAGGAGGTAAATATGGCGCCGTCGATACCCGGAAGGATAGAAAAGATTTATGTTGAAGAAGGAGACAGGGTTAACAAGGGCGATAATCTCTTCCTTATGGACCGTACTCAGTTGTACCAGCAGAAGGTTCAGCTCGCAAGCCTGGAAAAGGATCTTTCGCGTCTCGATACACTCCTGAGGTCGGGAAGTGCAAAGCAACAGCAGTATGACCAGTTGAAGACACAATATGATGTCATTAAAACAAATGTCGACTTCATGGAAGCAAATACGCTTCTCAAAGCTCCTTTCCCCGGAATAGTGACAGGAAAATATTTTGAAAATGGCGAAGTGTATTCCGGAACACCTACCACAACCAGCGGAAGATCGGCCGTGGTGACTGTTATGCAGGTCAATCCGCTTAAAGTCAATGTTGGTATCTCTGAGCAATATTACCCTTTGATAAAGAAAGGTATGAAAGCCGAAATATCTGCAGATGTTTACCCGAATGAGAAATTCACCGGGACGGTTTTCCGGATTGCACCTACAATTAATCCGGCCACACGTTCATTTACAGCTGAGATAGAAGTACCCAACAGAAACGATATTCTCAAACCCGGGATGTTCGTGAGAGTTTCGATGAACCTTGGAGAGGTTGAAACCTTTGTTGTACCCGCAAGCGCCGTTATGCTGCAGGAAGGCACAAATATAAGGTATGTTTTTGTGGATGATAACGGCAATGCAAAACGCCTTGAGGTAATCCTTGGCAAGAGATTTGATGACCGGCTTGAGATCATTTCCGAGAATCTGAAGGCAGGAGACAGGCTCGTTTCAGAGGGCCAGTCGAGACTCCTTAATAATGACAAAATCGAAATAGTACAGTAATTTCAGTAAAACAAGAATTTAAAATGAGTATATACAGTTCTTCCGTAAAACGACCGGTAACGACGATACTGATTTTCGTAGCTCTTATCGTTATGGGTATCTATTCGCTGACACAGCTGCCGGTCGACCTTTATCCGGAGGTGGAGCTCCCATTCATTGGTATAGTTACTGCATACCCCGGTGCAAGTGCATCTGATATTGAGACAAATGTTACACGACCGGTAGAAGATGCCCTCAACTCCGTAAGCAACCTCAAGGAGATGACTTCAACTTCGAGTGACGGATCGTCTGTCATCTTTATGAATTTTGAGTATGGGACAAATCTTGATGAAGCATCAAACGATATCAGGAGCAATCTGAGCTTTATCGAAAGATATCTTCCTGAAGACAGTGAAAAACCCACCATAATGAAGTTCAATTCAAGCATGATGCCGATAATTTTTTATGCTATTACGGCAGGTGAGAGCTACAGAGGTCTTGAAAAGATACTTGATGAAAAGATAGTCAACCCCCTGAACAGGATTGAAGGTGTGGGATCTGTTAATCTTGCAGGCGTTCCCGGCCGTAAGGTATATATCGATGTTGATCCCAGGAAAATGGAAGCCTATAACCTTACCATCGAACAGATCGGTAATGTCCTTCGTGCAGAGAACCTTAACATGCCGGCCGGATACATTGAAATGGGACAGACCGATTATCCTTTGAGAATACAGGGAGAATTTCCTGAAAGCGAAATTATGAAAAACATTGTTGTCAGCAGCTACAACGGCAATAATGTATACCTGAATGATTTAGCAGAGGTTCGAGATACCATCCGTGAAACGAAACTCGACACAAGGATTAACGGCTTTCCCGGAATGTCAATGTATATACAGAAACAGTCGGGTGGCAATACCGTGAAAGTGACCAGGGAGATCGAGAAGGCTCTTAAAGAGCTTGAAAAAGATCTTCCTTCTGATGTAAAGATCCAGAAGCTGTTCGACAGTGCAACATTTATAAAAGACTCGATAAGCAACCTTACCGAGACGCTGCTTTATGCGGCGATATTCGTTATCCTGGTTGTCCTGTTTTTTCTTGGACGCTGGAGGGCAACAGTAATAATCATAGTCACAATACCGATCTCTCTGGTAGTTGCATTTATATACCTGTTCGTTACAGGAGAGTCTATCAACATCATCTCGCTTACTTCACTTTCCATAGCGATAGGCATGGTGGTGGACGATGCAATTGTGGTGCTTGAAAACATCACCAAACATGTCGAAAGAGGGAGCCGTCCCAGGGAAGCGTCAATATATGCAACCAACGAAGTTTGGCTTGCAGTTATTGTTACAACATTAACAGTGGTTGCTGTATTTTTCCCTCTGACTTTTGTTTCAGGGCTTACCGGAGTATTGTTCAGACAACTGGGTATGCTGGTTACCATCACTATTGTAACTTCAGTGGTTGCTGCTATAACACTTACACCGACCATGAGCGCACTATTACTGAAATGGTATCCAATAAGAAAAGATGCACCCTGGTATACTTATGACGGAAGTATCAGGAAAGGGCTGGACTGGTTCGACAGGTTCTACGAACAGACACTCCGGTGGGCACTCCGTCACAAAAGGATTACTATTGTGGTTGCTGTCCTGGTGTTTGTGGGTTCGATGGCACTTTTTACCGTTATTGATACTGAATTCTTTCCACAGGCTGACCAGTCAAGAATTACAGCGACTATTGAGCTTCAAACTGGTACGAGAGTAGATGAGACCATTAAAACAACTGATAAGATCGATCAGCTGGTAAAGGAAAAATATCCGGAAGTAGATATTGCGGAAGCATCTACCGGTGTCGACGATGAGAACAGCTTTGCGGCTATGTTCGGAACGAACGGAACACATGTGATTACCTATTCAATGAAGCTTGTACCGATTGAGAACCGCGAAAAAGATGTAAATATACTTGCAGAAGAAATCAGAACTGATCTGGCAAAGATCCCTGAAATCGTCGACTTTACTGTAAGCACTTCTGAAGGTATGGGAAGCTTTGGCGGCAGCGCCGTTGGTGTGGAAGTCTATGGATATAATATATCTGAAACAAACATTGTGGCTGAAGAGCTGGCATCAAAGATCAGGAAAATGGAGGGGGCCAAGGATGTTACTATCAGTCGCGACAAATCCAAACCTGAGCTCCAGATCATTCTCGACCAGGGCAAGATGAGCGCAAGTGGATTGAATACCGCCATGGTATCTTCGGCAATAAAGAACAGAGTGGCCGGATTAACAGCAACACGTCTGCGTCAGGCGGGTGATGAATATGATGTTATTGTAAGATTCAGGGAATCAGACCGCAGCACACTTACCGATATTGAGAATATCGGGATTGCAAATCCCAGAGGACAGATCATAAGACTTGGCGAAATTGCACAAATAAAGGAATACTGGTCTCCTCCAAGAATCGAAAGAAAACGCAGGGAAAGAATTGTTACTGTTTCTTTTACACCCTACAAGAGGTCTCTTACCGAACTACAGACCGAAATTCAGAAGGCTATCAGCGAAACTGCAGTTCCATCAGGAGTAATGGTGCAGATATCGGGAGCAATCGAGGACCAGATGGAATCATTCATGGACATAACATTCCTGATGCTCATAAGCCTTATTCTGGTTTATCTTGTGATGGCCTCTCAGTTTGAATCGCTGAAGATGCCATTCATAATAATGTTCTCGATCCCTTTTGCATTCTCGGGTGTGGCAATAGCACTTTTCATTTCAAATACAGCACTCAGCGTTATTTCAGGTATAGGCGCTGTGATGCTGATCGGTATCGTAGTAAAGAACGCTGTCGTTCTCGTAGATTTCATAAACCTGATGAGAGAAAGAGGCAATGAACTGTATGAAGCGATTGCATTATCAGGACGATCAAGGCTCAGACCTGTTATCATGACTTCAGCCACGACCATTCTCGGTATGCTGCCTCTGGCCATGAGCAAAGGTTCAGGCTCTGAATTATGGAGTCCTATGGGAATTGCAGTTATCGGAGGACTCGTTTTCTCCACAATGGTGACACTTGTTCTGGTCCCAGTCGTTTATGCAGTATTTGCAAAACATGGAGAACGCAACAAACATCTTGCCGATTACAAGGAAATGAGTTTTCTGAACGGGGCTAACGGTGTGCAGAATTAATTATGTAAAAGTCAGACTATGAAAGCAATAATGATAATATACAACCAGGCAAACACCGAGAAGGTCGAGTATATGCTTGATAAGCTTGGAATCAAAGGTTATTCACTATGGGAAAATGTACAGGGCAGGGGCACTAAAACAGGCGTGCCTCACCTTGGCACCCATGCATGGCCGGAGATCAATAAAAGTGTCCTGACTGTTGTTGAGGATGATGTAGTTGACAAAGTCCTTGATACGGTAAAAAAGATAGATGCTATTAATGATGAGGTAGGCATCAGGGCATTTGTGTGGGATGTGCTGAAGACAGTGTGAGTACATGGGGGGATGAGTACATTTTTACTCTATTCCTCTTCTTCCTCTTCAGTATAAGCTTTAATAACAGCCTCCTGAACGTCAGATGAAACCGGTGCGTACTCGGAGAATTTCATCGTGTACATTGCGCGGCCTCCGGTAATAGAGCTGAGTGCTGTCGAATACTTATTCATTTCAGCAAGCGGTACTCTTGCCTTGATAACTTCAAACCTCTTTTCACTTGACATTCCGAGGACCATTCCGCGGCGTCCCTGAAGATCGCTGATAACATCGCCCATTCGGTCCGACGGAACCATGATCTCTACCTCATAAACAGGTTCGAGGATCTTCGGATTTGCCTTTTTGAAAGCCTGGCTGAAGGCATTCCTTCCTGCCAGCCTGAAGGAAATTTCGTTCGAATCAACCGGGTGCATCTTGCCGTCATAAACATAAACCCTTATGTCGCGGGCATAAGAACCGGTAAGCGGACCGACTTCCATTTTCTCCATTATACCTTTTAATATAGCAGGCATGAAGCGTGCATCAATTGATCCGCCAACAATGCAGTTGCAGTAGATAAGCTTTCCTCCCCAGTCGAGTTCAATTTCATCTTTGCCTCTGACTGATAGTTTCAGATCTTTGCCCGCCATCTTCATAGTTGTCATTTCAGTTGATCCTTCCTCATAAGGTTCAACGATCATATGCACTTCGCCGAACTGGCCTGCGCCACCTGACTGCTTCTTGTGGCGGTAATCAGCCTGGGCTGGTTTTGTAATGGTTTCACGGTATGGTATCTTGGGAGGATTGTAGTTTGTCGGTATCTTGTATATATTATCGAGATGCCATTTCATAATATTCAGGTGATATTCGCCTTGTCCGTGCACAATTATCTGCTTGAGTTCCTTGGAATACTCTATTATTACAGTAGGATCCTCGAGGTGCATCTTGTTAAGCGCTTCGCCAAGCTTCTCATCGTCGCTCTCACTCTGAGCCTTAATGGCAGTCCTGTACTTGGGTGCAGGGAATTTCACTCCTTCAAATTTCCAGTCGTTGCCGGGAGCATTGAGAGTGTGATCCATCTTGGTGTTCTTCAGCTTTACAAATGCACCTATATCACCGGTGTGAAGCTCGGGAACCCTGGTTCTGTTTTTCCCGGCGCAGACATAAAGCTGGGAGAGCCTTTCCTTCGTACCGTTATTGCTGTTAATGACATCCAGGTTTTCGGTGATCTTGCCTGAATAAACCCTGAAATAGTTTATCTCTCCGATATGTTCCTCGATGGATGACTTGAATATATAGACTGATGTGGGACCAGCAGGATTTGGCTTGACTTCATTGCCTTTGTTGTTTTTTGGTTCCGGCATATCGGTTATCGAAGGAGCTTCATTCGCGATGAAATCCATCAGAACATCGGTGCCGATGTTATATTTTGCCGAAATACAGGAGACCGGGAACATGCCGCGTGTAAGAATACCTTTGGCAATACCTTTTCTTATTTCATTTTCGTTTAGAGTGTTGTTGGCAAAGAAAACCTCCATAAGAGCCTCATCGCTTTCTGCTGCTTTCTCAACAAGTGCATTGTGCAACTCCTCTGCTTTATCCTTCTGGTCGGCAGGGATATCAAGGATCTCAGCCTTGCCGCCATCCTTGCTATAGTAGAGCATTTTCATCCTGAGGACATCGATTATTGAATTGAATCCGACGCCTTCGTTTACAGGATACTGAACAAGGATTATGTTGTTGCTCAGTCTCTCCTTCATCATTTCGACAGACTTCTCGAAGTTTGCTTTTTCATGATCAAGTCCGTTAATTGCAATGATCATCGGTTTATGAACTTTCTCTGCATGCCTGAAATGGATCTCGGTTCCAACCTCCACGCCGTTCTGAACATTTATCAGCAAAACAGCGCAGTCAGCTGCAAAAAGCGATGAGATCACTCCGCCGCTGAAATCATCAAGCCCAGGTGTGTCGAGGATGTTGATTTTCTTGTTCTGGTATTCAGTATATAGAACCGTGGAGAAGATAGAGTTTCCGTTTTCATGTTCTATCGGACGATAGTCTGAAGCAGTGTTCTTGCCTTCAATGGTACCCCTTCGCTCGACAATGCCGCCGTTAAAGAGCATCGCTTCTCCCAGAATTGTCTTACCGGATCCTGAGTTGCCAAGGAGCACGATGTTCTTTATCTGGTCAGTCTGGTATGTCTTCATAATTTATGGTTATAATATTTACTTTCTAATTCTTATCCTAATCCCGGTTTTTAGCCTTCCCCCCCTTGGGGGGGAACCGAAAGGGGGATCTATGTTACTATATAATCAAATATATAATCCCTGTTCAGGAGGTGGCAAAAATAATAATTTTTGTAAAAACAGCTTAAGAAAGAGAACAGAATTACAAAATATTTATTTTCTTTGCACCAGTTTTTTGAAACGCAGGAGTACCGGTTTTTCTTTCAAAGGTAAGTTTACAAAACGTTTTTCTCTGGGAAAAGTCGGGAAGTCACCTGTTCATAACTTACACCTAAGTTTGACCAGACATAGTTTCAAAACATGCTTCAGAGCCTGAAAATTGGCATTTCGGGCAGGTAAGATTTGTGCGTGTTATTGTGTTTA
Source organism: Bacteroidales bacterium (assembly GCA_025454755.1). Taxonomy (GTDB): domain Bacteria; phylum Bacteroidota; class Bacteroidia; order Bacteroidales; family VadinHA17; genus LD21. The sequence continues at coordinate 47,774 of JALONV010000006.1, forward strand.
AGAAAAATATTGAACCAGTTTGCAAATAAGGAAAAAGAATCATACCTTTGCAAACCATTTTTTGAAGTAAAATTTAATACTTAATAATTGGAAATATGCCGACAATTCAGCAGTTAGTCAGAAAAGGCAGGAAAGAACTGGTAGACAAAAGTAAAGCCCCCGCCCTCGATTCATGTCCTCAACGAAGAGGTGTCTGTGTCCGTGTTTACACCACCACACCAAAGAAACCTAATTCTGCAATGAGGAAAGTAGCAAGGGTAAGGCTTACAAACCAGAAAGAAGTAAACGCTTACATTCCCGGAGAAGGCCATAACCTCCAGGAACACTCGATTGTTCTGATAAGGGGTGGCAGGGTAAAAGATCTTCCCGGTGTACGTTATCACCTCATACGCGGAGCACTCGACACATCGGGTGTAGACGGCCGTACTCAGAGAAGATCAAAATATGGCGCCAAAAGGCCTAAAAAGTAACATTAAAGGAATAAGATAATGAGAAAATCAAAACCAAAGAAGAGGATTCTGTTACCGGATCCCAAATATAAGGATCCCTATGTAACAAGGTTTGTCAATAATCTTATGTACAACGGTAAGAAATCAACTGCTTACCAGATCGTTTACGATTCACTCGAAATCGTCGGCGATAAATTCAAGAATGAAGGTAAAACTCCGCTCGAGATATTCAAACAGGCTCTTGAAAATATTACACCTCAGGTTGAGGTCAAGGCACGCCGTGTCGGTGGCGCCACTTTCCAGGTTCCTATGGAAATAAGGCCCGACCGCAAGGTAAGCATCAGCATGAAGAATATGATTTCATTCGCACGCAAACGTACCGGTCATTCAATGGCAGAACGTCTTTCTGCAGAAATCATGGCAGCATATAAGCTTGAAGGCGGTGCATATAAGAAAAAAGAAGATACTCACAGGATGGCTGAAGCCAACAAGGCTTTTGCGCATTTCCGCTTTTAATTGATTAACAGGGCAGCGGCAGATAATGGATAAGAATCTGAAATATACCAGGAACATCGGGATCATGGCCCACATCGATGCCGGCAAGACCACAACGACAGAACGTATTCTGTTCTACACCGGTCGTACGCATCGAATGGGAGAGGTACATGACGGAAATGCCCAGATGGACTGGATGATTCAGGAACAGGAAAGGGGAATTACCATTACTTCCGCAGCAACAACAACATACTGGAAATACAACGGCGAGGAGTATAAGATAAATATTATCGATACTCCCGGACATGTTGACTTCACCGTTGAGGTTGAAAGATCTCTCAGGGTTCTTGATGGTGCTGTTGCTGTTTTCTGTGCAGTCGGAGGCGTTGAGCCACAGTCTGAGACAGTATGGAGACAGGCCAACAAATACGGGGTGCCCAGAATTGCCTTCGTAAACAAAATGGACCGTGCCGGTGCCGACTTCTTCACCGTAGTGCATGAGATTAAGGAAAAGCTCGGATCAAACCCGGTACCGATTCAGATACCAATAGGTGCTGAAGAGAATTTCCAGGGAATGATCGACCTCATTCACATGAATGCTATCATTTACAATGATGATGAAGCCCTTGGAACTAAGTTTGAGATCATGGGGATACCTGTTGAGCTTGCTGAGGAGGCTGAAGAGTGGCGCGGCAAACTGGTTGAGGCTGTCGCTGAGGTTGATGATACCCTTCTTGCAAGGTATATTGAAGATCATGAATCAATCACTCCCGAAGAGATATTCACCGCATTAAGAAAAGTTACTATTGCAGGCCACGCAGTGCCTGTGATCTGCGGTGCAGCTTTTAAAAACAAAGGTATTCAGAACCTTCTCGATGCTGCAACCGCTTTCCTTCCTTCACCGATGGATAAAGGCGCAATTACGGGAAGAGACCCGAGAAATGATGAGAAAATAACACGTGAGCCGGACGATGAAGCACCATTGGCGGCTCTCGCTTTTAAAATATCAACCGATCCGTTTGTCGGACGGCTGGTATTCCTCCGGATCTATTCCGGAACCCTTCATTCAGGTGATACCGTACTTAATGTCCGGACCGGAAAAAGAGAAAGGATAAACCGTTTGTTCCAGATGCACGCCAATAAGCAGAATCCGAAGGAAAGCATTTCGGCAGGCGACATCTGCGCAGGTGTGGGATTCAAGGATCTGAAGACAGGCGACACTCTCTGTGCGATCCACAAGCCTATGCTGCTCGAATCGATGGATTTCCCGGAACCTGTGATCGGAGTGGCAATCGAGCCTAAAACACAAGCCGATGTTGATAAGCTTTCAATGGCGCTTCATAAGCTCTCCGAAGAAGATCCGACTTTCCAGGTAAAAACCGACCCCGACAGCGGTCAGACAGTGATCAGCGGCATGGGCGAGCTTCACCTCGAGATACTGATCGACAGGCTGAGAAGGGAATTTAATGTTGAATGTAACCAGGGTCCTCCCCAGGTCGCTTATAAAGAGGCCATTACAACATCTGCTGAATTCCGTGAGGTATTCAAGAAACAGACTGGAGGAAGAGGCAAATTTGCAGATATCACTGTTGAGCTGTCACCGTCAGATTATGGTATCAGAGGCCTTGAGTTTATTAATGTGATAAAGGGAGGGAACATTCCGAAGGAGTACATTCCTTCAGTGGAAAAAGGTTTCCGCGAAGCTATGTCGAACGGACCTCTTGCCGGCTTCCCTCTTGATAGTTTAAAAGTGATTCTAAAAGACGGTTCATACCATCCGGTTGACTCCGATGCACTCTCTTTTGAGATAGCTGCTAAACAGGCATTCAGGCATTTTGTCGGCAAATGCAATCCTGTTTTGCTGGAACCCATAATGTCGACGGAAGTTGTTACTCCCGAAGAATATGTGGGTGACGTTATCAGTGATTTCAACAGGAGGAGAGGCAAAGTGGAAGGTATGGAATCGAAAGCAGGTGCAAGGGTAGTCAGGGCAAAAGTACCGCTGGCAGAAAAATTCGGCTATGTTACAGTACTCCGTACCATTACCTCCGGCAGGGCAACTTCTACCATGGAGTTCTCTCATTACGAAGAGGTGCCTGCAGAAATAGCTAACAGAATTGTCGAAATTACAAAAGGAAAAATTCTTTAAAGATGAGTCAGAAAATTCGAATCAAATTGAAATCTTACGATCACAACCTGGTGGATAAATCTGCCGAGAAGATCGTAAAAACGGTTAAATCTACTGGTGCAGTAGTCAGCGGTCCCATTCCGCTTCCTACCCACAAAAAGATCTATACTGTGCTGAGGTCGCCATTCGTGAACAAGAAGGCAAGAGAACAGTTTCAGCTCTGTTCATACAAGAGGCTGCTCGACATTTACAGCTCAACTCCCAAGACAATTGATGCTCTGATGAAGCTTGAGCTCCCCAGTGGCGTTGAAGTTGAAATTAAAGTGTGAAACCAGTAAAGATTTAAAGAGATGCAGGGATTAATAGGAAAAAAGGTTGGAATGACTTCCCTCTTCAACGAAGAAGGGAAAAATGTTCCTTGTACTGTTTTACAGGCCGGCCCGTGTGTTGTTACACAGATCAAAACTGTGGAGAAAGACGGATACTTTGCTGTACAGCTTGGATTCGATGATAAAAAGGAGAAGCACTCAACAAAGGCTGAGATCGGACATTTCAAAAAAGTCAGTACTGCTCCCAAGAGAAAAGTTATTGAATTTACCGGATTTGCCGAAGGCCAGGTCAAGGAAGGCGAAGTGCTTACCGCAGAACTCTTCAGGCCCGATAACTGGGTCGATGTAAGAGGATGGTCAAAAGGCAAAGGTTTCCAGGGTGTCGTCAGGCGTCATAACTTCAGCGGCGTTGGAGGACAAACCCACGGCCAGCATAACAGAGGCAGGGCACCTGGTTCACTTGGCGCTTCATCATTTCCGTCAAGGGTACTGCCGGGTATGAGAATGGCAGGACAGATGGGAAACGACAAAGTTATGTCGATAAGCATGAGAGTAATGAAGCTAATGGCTGAAAATAATATACTTATAGTTAAAGGATCAGTTCCCGGTCCTAAAGGTGGTTACGTAATAATTACAAAATAATGGAATTAGCTGTTGTTAATATTAAAGGTAAGGAAACCGGAAGGAAAGTTAAACTTAACGATTCCATTTTCGGTATAGAGCCTAACGACCATGCTATTTACCTGGATACAAAGCAGTACATGGCAAATCAGCGTCAGGGTACTCATAAATCCAAGGAGCGCGGCGAGGTTGCTGCCAGCACCAGGAAGATCAAAAGGCAGAAGGGTACCGGTACTGCACGTGCAGGCAGCCTGAAGAATCCTTTGTTCAGGGGTGGAGGAAGGGTTTTCGGCCCGAGACCAAGATATTATGGTTTCAAACTGAATAAAAAAGTGAAAGAACTGGCAAGAAAATCAGCCCTTTCATACAAGGCTTCTTCAAACAATATTATTGTTCTTGAAGACTTCAGCTTTGAAGCTCCAAAAACAAAGGAGATGCTCAAAATGGGAGCGAATCTGAATATTACAGATAAAAAATCGCTTTTTGTTTTACCGGAACAAAATAAAAATATATATTTGTCAGCCCGAAATACGCAAGGAGTAGGAGTTGTAACTGCCAGTGAATTAAGCACATATGAAATTATGAGGGCTTCAACTTTAGTACTTGTAGAGAGCGCAGTTGACGTTTTGCAGGCAACATTTGAAAACTAGAAAAATTTGAGTGATGAATATTCTGCTTAAACCGATTGTAACAGAAAAGATGACAAGCCAGGGCGATAAATATAATCGCTACGGTTTTCTCGTTGCTAAAGACGCTAACAAGTTACAGATAAAAAAAGCCGTTGAAGAACTGTATGGAGTTACAGTCGACTCGGTAAACACGATGCGTTATGGCGGGAAAGTAAAAACCCGCAATACCAAATCGGGCCTTCTCGTGGGTAAAACCGCAGCTATTAAGAAAGCTGTCATCACCCTCGCCGAAGGAAACAAAATTGATTTCTATAGCAATATTTAAACCAGTATGGCAGTCAGAAAGATCAAACCTGTAACACCAGGTCAGAGACACAAGATCGTAAGTGCTTTTGATAATATCACAAGCACCACGCCGGAGAAATCCCTCCTCCGACCGCACAGAAAATCCGGAGGAAGGAACGTTAACGGCAAAAGGACTATGAGGTACATCGGAGGCGGTCACAAAAAGATGTACAGAGTAATCGATTTCCTCAGGGATAAAGATGGCATGAACGCAACAGTAAAATCAATAGAGTACGATCCCAACAGATCATCGAGGATCGCACTCGTTGTATATGAGGATGGCGAAAAGAGATATATAGTCGCCCCGCAGGGCCTCCAGGTAGGACATAAGATCCTTTCCGGGAAAAATGTTACACCGGAAATTGGAAATACAATGTTCCTGAATGATATACCACTTGGTACGATCGTTCATAACATTGAATTGAAGCCAGGCAAAGGTGGTGCTCTTGCACGCAGTGCAGGAACATATGCTCAGCTCTCAGCCCGTGAAGGAAAATATGCAACAATAAAGCTTCCCTCGGGAGAAACAAGAATGGTTCTTACGGAATGCCGTGCCACGATCGGCACAGTATCCAATGCCGACCATAACCTCGAGAGATCAGGAAAAGCCGGCCGTTCACGCTGGCAAGGCCGCCGTCCGAGAGTAAGAGGCGTTGTAATGAACCCTGTTGATCACCCGATGGGTGGCGGCGAAGGAAGAGCATCCGGCGGACACCCGCGTTCACGCAGGGGTATTCCGGCCAAGGGTTTCAAAACCAGGGACAAGAAGAAGTATTCCGCAAAACATATTATTGAAAGAAGGAAAAAATAACTGATTTATTATGAGCAGATCGATTAAAAAAGGCCCTTTTATTGATTTTAAGCTTGAGAAGAGAGTTCTTGAGATGAACGATAGCGGAAAAAAATCAGTGGTCAAGACATGGTCGAGAAGATCAGTTATATCACCTGACTTTGTCGGACATACAATAGCAGTTCATAACGGTAACAAATTTATACCTGTTTACATCACCGAGAATATGGTAGGCCATAAGCTGGGAGAATTTGCCCCAACGCGTACTTTCAGAAGCCACTCGGGGAATAAATAGTAATGTAAACACTGAAAAAAATTACAGAAATGGGTGCAAGAAAAAGAAATTCAGCTGAAGCGAGAAAAGAGGCCGCAAAGGAAAGATACCAGGCCATTCTCAGAAACTGCCCGAGCTCGCCAAGGAAGATGAGGCTGGTTACTGACCTTATCAGCGGAAAGGAAGTTAACAAGGCTCTTGATATACTGAAGTACAGCTCACAGGAAGCATCACGCAGTCTGGAGAAACTCCTTCTCTCGGCAATAGCAAACTGGCAGTCAAAAAATGAAGGCGTAAGGCTTGAAGAAAGCAACCTTTACGTGAAGACAATTCATGTAGACGGCGGCCGTACGATGAAAAGACTGCAGACAGCTCCTCAGGGAAGAGCTTACAGGTTGAGAAAAAGATCAAACCATGTAACTCTTGTGCTCGACAGTAAGAATAAGGAAGTTGAAAATACAACAAAATAATACAGATGGGACAAAAAGTAAATCCGATAGGTAACAGATTAGGTATAATAAAAGGCTGGGATTCAAACTGGTACGGTGGTAAGGATTTCTCCGGCAAACTGGTTGAGGATACAAAGATCAGGGAATACCTGAATGCCAGGCTTGCAAAGGCAAGTATCTCAAAGATTATCATCGAGAGAACACTTAAGCTTATTACCGTGACCGTCAATACCGCACGCCCGGGTATTATCATTGGCAAAGGAGGACAGGAGGTCGACAAGCTTAAGGAAGAACTAAAGAAGATTACCAGGAAAGAAGTTCAGATAAACATATTCGAGGTAAAGCGTCCCGAACTCGATTCAAACATCGTCGGAAACAACATTGCCAGGCAGGTTGAAGGCAAAATATCATACCGCCGTGCTATAAAGATGGCGATGGCATCAACGATGAGAATGGGAGCAGAGGGTATCAAGGTCGTTATATCAGGTCGTCTCGGCGGCGCTGAAATGGCAAGAACCGAAACATACAAGGAAGGCCGGATTCCTCTTCATACCTTCAGGGCCGACATAGATTATGCTCTCGCAGAAGCACACACAAAAGTCGGACTTATCGGAATTAAAGTCTGGATCTGCAATGGTGAAGTTTATGGCAAGAGAGACCTGAGCCCGAATATCGGAGCAAGGAATGCCAAGAACAAGAGCATCAAAAGGAAGGGAAAGGAAAGATCCAAATAATTGAGTTTACAATTTTTTAAGAAATAATACAATGTTACAACCAAAAAGGTCCAAATACAGGAGAGCCCAGAAGGGAAAAATGAAAGGCAATGCACAGAGGGGCAACCGTCTGGCATTCGGGTCATTTGGAATCAAGGCTCTGGAGCAGAGCTGGATCACAGGCAGGCAGATCGAAGCAGCCCGTCAGGCCGTAACACGTCATATGAAACGTGAAGGGCAGCTCTGGATAAGGGTTTTCCCTGATAAGCCTATAACCAAGAAACCTGCTGAAGTACGTATGGGTAAGGGAAAAGGTGCGCCGGAAGGTTTTGTTGTACCGGTGACACCGGGCAGGATACTTATTGAAGCAGAAGGAGTCTCTTATGAAGTTGCCAGGGAAGCTCTCCGTCTGGGTGCACAGAAACTGCCGATAACGACCAAATTCGTGGTACGCCCCGATTATGTTGAGTAATAAAAATTTTTACAGAAATGAAGATATCAGAAATAAGGGAATTAAGCACACCCGACCTTCTTGAAAGGATCGATACCGAGAAGACCATGATTGTTCGCATGAGGCTGAACCATGCAATCACTCCTCTCGAGAATCCTCAGAAACTGAAACAGGCAAAGCTTACAATAGCGCGTCTGCTTACAGAACTGCAGGCAAGGGAATCAAAACAGAAATCTAAATAAGGCTATCAGCAATGGAAAGGAATCTTAGAAAAGAACGCGTCGGTGTTGTTGTCAGCAATAAAATGGACAAATCCATCGTCGTTGCCGTCAAAAGGAAAGTAAAACATCCGATTTATGGCAAGTTTATAAACAAAACCAAAAGGCTGATGGCGCACGATGAAGAGAATTCATGCAATATCGGTGATACGGTACGTATTTCAGAGACCAGGCCTCTGAGCAAGAACAAAACCTGGAGATTGATAGAAATAATCGAAAGAGCTAAGTAATCATGATACAGCAGGAAACAAGGCTGACAGTAGCCGATAACTCAGGCGCCAAGGAGGTATTATGCATCAGGGTGCTCGGCGGCAGCAAGAAAAGATATGCCACCGTAGGCGATAAGATAGTTGTTAGCGTAAAATCGGCGCTTCCGTCAGGTGAAGCAAAAAAAGGTACAGTAAGCAAGGCTGTCGTCGTCAGGACTACAAAGGAGATCCGCCGTCCGGATGGTTCCTATATCAGGTTCGACGACAATGCAGTTGTACTGCTTACCAACCAGGACGAAGTCCGTGGAACCCGTATTTTCGGCCCGGTGGCCAGGGAACTGCGCGATAAGTATATGAAGATCGTTTCACTTGCACCTGAAGTATTGTAATATTTATAAACACGCAACAATGCAAAAGAAATTACATATCAAAAAGGGTGACACGGTTATGGTGATAACCGGTGAGTCAAAAGGGCAGAAAGGCCGCGTGCTGGAAGTCGACAGGAAGAAAGACAAGGCTATTGTTGAGAGTATCAATATGGTATCAAAGCACACCAAACCCAATTCGAAAGCGCCTCAGGGTGGAATCGTTAAGAAGGAAGCCCCGATACATCTTTCAAACCTGATGCTTTTAGATCCTGCATCCGGAAAACCGACGCGTATCGGAAAGAAACTCAATGAGAAAAATAAACTAGTGCGTTATTCTAAAAAATCAGGAGAGGAGATCAAGTAATGTATACACCTGCACTGAAAACAAAATATAGTGAAGAGATCATTCCTGCATTGATGAAGGAATTCGGTTATAAAACCGTTATGCAGGTACCGAAGCTCGAAAAGATAGTTCTTAACCAGGGTGTCGGACAGGCCATTGCCGATAAGAAACTGCTTGAATCAGGAGTAAAGGAATTATCCGACATTGCCGGACAGAAAGCCGTTCTTACATACTCTTCAAAGGATATTTCAAATTTCAAGCTGAGAAAAAATATGCCTATCGGCATCATGGTTACTCTCAGAAAGGAGAGGATGTACGAATTCCTTGAAAGGCTTATTTCGGTGGCCCTGCCCCGTATACGCGACTTCAAGGGCATCAATGCCAGGCTTGACGGCCGCGGCAATTATACTCTGGGAATAACCGAACAGATAATATTCCCCGAGATTGACCTCGACAAGATATCAAAGATCATGGGTCTTCAGATAACATTTGTCACATCAGCAAATTCAGATGAGGAAGCACTTTCCCTTCTGAAGAATTTTGGTTTACCATTTAAAACATCTAAAAACTGAAAATATGGCTAAGGAATCAATGATAGCCCGCGAAGTAAAACGCGCAAAACTGGCAAAGAAATATGCCGAAAAAAGAGCCCAGCTTAAGTCTGAAGGCAATTATGTTGCCCTGAGCCGCCTTCCCAGGAACTCAAATCCCAACAGGCAGCGCAACCGCTGTAAGTTGACCGGCCGCACAAGAGGATATATGAGGCAGTTTGGCATCAGCAGGATAACCTTCAGGGAAATGGCGTCGTTCGGCCTGATCCCGGGAATAAAAAAAGCCAGCTGGTAATTAAGGAAAGAAATATAAACTAAATAATAAGAATAAAAGATGACTGATCCAATTGCAGATTTGCTGACCAGAGTGAGAAACGCTATCATGGCCGGTCACAAGATTGTGGAGGTCCCGGCTTCAGGTCTTAAGAAAGAGATCGCAAGAATACTTTTTGAAAAAGGTTATATTCTGAGCTATAAGGTTGTTGAAGGAGAAACAGCGCAGGGTGTCCTGAAAATCGCTCTTAAATATAATCCTAAAAGCAAGAAGCCTGCTATTAAGGAACTGCAGCGTGTGAGCCGCCCCGGACTGAGGCATTATGCAGCAGCTGATGAGATGCCTAAGGTGTTGAACGGACTGGGAATTGCAATTATCTCTACCTCAAAGGGTTTGATGACCGACAAGGAGGCAAAGAAGGAAAACATAGGTGGTGAAGTGTTGTGTTACGTTTACTAAAAGGAGGATAACTAATGTCACGAATAGGAAAATTACCTGTAAACCTGCCCAAGGGTGTCACTGTATCGGTTAGTGACAAAAATGTGGTTAGTGTGAAAGGACCCCTGGGAGAACTTTCCCAGAGTGTTGACAAGGACCTGAAGGTTGTGGTGGTGGAAAATCAGATAATTCTGAACAGGCCTTCCGAATCGAAAAACCATAAATCCATTCACGGTCTTTACCGTGCGCTTCTTGCAAATATGGTGACAGGTGTTTCGCAGGGATATAAGAAGGAGCTTGAGCTCGTTGGTGTTGGTTATCGTGCTGAAGCTAAAGGTCAGTTGCTTGAAATGAGCCTTGGCTATTCACATGATATAATTTTGGAGCTTCCGAAAGAAGTCAGGATTGAAACAAAAACCGAAAGAAGGAGCAATCCGGTTATTACTCTCACAAGCATCGATAAACAACTTATCGGACATGTGGCAGCAAAAATCAGATCTCTCCGTCCGCCGGAACCATATAAAGGTAAAGGTATCAAGTTTGTCGGCGAACAGCTCAGAAGAAAAGCTGGTAAATCGGCAAGTGTTTAAGGTGTGTATTAATCAGGTAAAAGTTTAAAGAAATGGCCTTAACAAAGTTGGAAAGCAGGACGAGGATCAAAATGAGGATCCGGAAAAAAATAAGCGGTACTGCCGCAATACCCAGACTGGCAGTATATCGCAGCAATAAACAGATATATGTTCAGGTAGTTGACGACCTGAATAAAGTAACCCTTCTTGCAGTTTCATCAAAGGAGAAAGAAGTTGCCGATAAGTCGGCAGGAATAAAGAAGACCGAACAGGCCAGGCTTGTCGGAAAACTCCTGGCAGCAAAATGCAGGGAAAAAGGAATTGAATCGGTTGTATTCGATAGAAGCGGATATAAATATCATGGCAGAGTAAAATCATTGGCTGATGCAGCCCGCGAAGGCGGATTAAAATTCTAATGAATTATGGCAGAAGGAATAAGAAAAGTAAAAACCAGCGACCTGGAACTTAAAGACAGGCTTGTTAGTATTCAGGAAGGTGACAAAAGGTGGACGTACATTCAGTTTCTCGGCAATAGTTGTCGTGGGTAATGAAAATGGCATAGTCGGCCATGGCCTTGGTAAAGCCAGTGAAGTAACAACTGCAATAGCTAAAGGCATCGAGGATGCCAAGAAGAACCTGATAAAAGTGCCGGTTATAAATGGAACTGTGCCTCACGAACAGGTAGCTAAATTTGGCGGTGCCAAGGTGTTCATCAAACCTGCTTCTCCAGGTACAGGAGTAAAGGCCGGAGGTGCCATGCGTGCTGTTCTCGAAAGCGTAGGAGTGAAAAACGTGCTTGCAAAATCCAAAGGCTCGTCGAATCCTCACAACCTTGTGAAAGCAACGTTTGCAGCCCTTCTGGAAATGCGCGACCCCTACTCAATTGCAGAACACAGGGGAGTGAAAATGGAAAAAGTATTTAACGGTTAGCAAAACAGATCGCGATGGCAAAGATTCGTATAACCCAGGTGAAAAGTAAGAACGGGAAACCTGAAAGACAGAAGAGAACCCTTGAGGCTCTCGGTATCCGTAAACTGAACCATAGCGTTGAACTTGAAGCCACACCCCAGATCCTGGGAATGGTGAAAAAGATCAACCACCTGGTAAAAGTTGAGAATATTTAAGGTATAAACCATATTTATAAGATATAAAGTAATGGATTTGAGTAATTTAAAACCTGCAAGAGGCTCTGTAAAAAGAAGCAAGCGTTTGGGTCGCGGACAAGGTTCAGGTAAAGGAGGAACCTCCACCAGAGGCCATAAAGGCGCTAAGTCCAGGTCAGGATACAGCAAAAAAATCGGCTTTGAAGGAGGCCAGATGCCGCTTCAGAGAAGGGTTCCGAAATACGGTTTTAAAAATGTAAACCGCAAGGAGTATAAAGGCATTAACATAGGTGTGCTGCAAAACCTTGCTGAAAACAATAAGCTCGAAAAGATCGACATTGAAGTTCTTATAAAAGCAGGACTGGTTTCGAAAAATGCACAGGTTAAGATCCTTGGAAAAGGGACACTTGAGAAAAAGCTGGAAGTGCATGCACATGCATTCAGCAAATCAGCTGTGGCAGCTATTGAAGCAAAAAACGGAACTGTCGTAAAACTGTAATTTCATGAGATTCATTCAGACCATAAAGAACATTTTCAAGATAGAAGACCTTCGCGCAAGGCTGTTCTATACTTTTGGGATTGTATTGTTGTACAGGCTGGGGAAATACGTCTCCCTGCCCGGTATCAACCCTGAATACCTTACTAACCTTCAGGCAAACACTTCCAGTGGTATTATGGGACTTTTTGATATGTTCTCGGGAGGAGCATTCTCCCAGGCTTCAATATTCGCCCTGGGGATCATGCCCTATATCTCTGCATCAATCGTCGTTCAGCTTCTTGGAATTGTATTTCCTTATTTCCAGAAGCTTCAGAAAGAAGGCGAAAGCGGACGGCGCAAACTGAACCAGTATACAAGATATCTGACTGTACTTATCCTTATCCTTCAGGCTCCGACTTACCTTATCAGCCTTACACGTACGCTTGATGGGGGCGCATTTGTTCTTTCAGGTTCATACCACCGTTTCTTTATGATTTCTTCCACATTAATACTTACTGCCGGTACTATTTTCGTAATGTGGCTTGGAGAAAAAATTACCGATAAAGGTATCGGGAACGGTATCTCGCTTATAATTATGATTGGTATTATAGCCCGCCTGCCTCAGAATTTCCTTTTCGAAGCAGGAGCCAGAACTAATGGCGAAGGAGGCCCGATAGCACTCATAATGGAGATTATTCTCTGGTTTGTCGTAATCATCGGAACTATATTGCTGGTGCAGGGAACAAGAAGAGTGCCGGTCCAGTACGCAAGGCGTATAATAGGCAACAAGCAATACGGCGGAGTACGCCAGTATATTCCTCTGAAAGTTAACGCTGCCGGTGTTATGCCTATCATCTTTGCGCAGGCAATCATGATGGTGCCCATGCTTTTCGCAGGCTTCAGGGACCAGAGTTCAGCAGTTGTTGTCACATTCTCAAATATTTATGGATTCTGGTATAACTTTGTGACCGCTATTCTGATCGTCGCATTTACTTATTTTTATACAGCCATTACGATAAATCCCGTTCAGATGGCTGAGGATATGAAGAAGAACGGAGGTTTCATTCCAGGGATCAAACCCGGAAGAAAAACAGTTGAGTTCTTTGATATGATAATGTCAAGGATAACATTACCCGGTTCAATATTCCTGGCTATAATTGCTGTTCTGCCTGCTGTTGCAGTAATTGCCGGTGTAACACCGCAGTTTGCTCAGTTTTATGGCGGAACATCATTGTTGATCCTTGTGGGTGTTGTGCTTGACACGTTGCAGCAGATCGAGAGCCACCTGCTTATGCGTCATTACGACGGCCTTATGAAATCAGGCCGGATAAAAGGACGCTCAGGTGCTGTCACTTCGATATAATAAATTTTTTACGTTCTTTGATGTTGTATTTGAAAACAGATGAAGAGATCGGGTTGTTAATGGAAAGCAACATGCTGGTGTCGAAAACACTTGCTGAAGTTGCAAAACATATTAAACCCGGGGTCACAACTCTTTATCTCGATGAAATTGCCGAGACATTTATCCGCGATCATTCAGCTGTTCCGGCATTCAAGGGCTATGGAGGTTTCCCGAAAACACTCTGCACATCTGTCAATGAAGAGGTTGTTCACGGCATCCCGTCAGAATATGCACTCAGGGAAGGCGATATAATTTCCATCGACTGTGGCGTGATCCTCAACGGATGGTATGGCGACAGCGCCTATACATTTGCCGTAGGAGAGATCAGCAGGGAGCTCAGGAAATTGCTGGAGTATACAAAAGCATCTCTCGAGGAGGGAGTAAAGGCAGCTGTGGCAGGGAACAGGATAGGCGATATTTCTTCTGCGGTCCAGGTCAAAGCCGAGAGTGGAGGATTTTCAGTGGTGAGGGAGCTCGTGGGTCATGGAATAGGAAAGAAACTGCATGAGCCGCCTGAAGTACCCAACTTCGGTAAGAGAGGAACTGGTCAGAAAATGGAAAAAGGACTGGTCATCTGCATTGAACCGATGATCAACCTGGGAAGCAAAGAGACTCTTCAGATGAGCGATGGATGGACAATAAAAACTGCTGACGGCAAACCTTCGGCACATTTTGAATATGCTGTAGCGGTCAATAAGGGAGAATCAGACGTATTGACAACATTTGATTTTATTGAAGAAATATTAAATATAATGTAATCGTATGGCCAAACAACCATCAATTGAGCAGGACGGGACTATAATTGAAGCCCTTTCAAATGCGATGTTCAGGGTTGAACTTGAAAACGGGCATGTAATTACTGCGCATATCTCCGGTAAGATGAGAATGCACTATATAAAGATCCTGCCCGGCGATAAAGTCAAGGTTGAAATGTCACCATACGATCTGACAAAAGGTAGAATAACATTCAGGTATAAATAGAAACTTTAAGATAATGAAAGTAAGAGCATCAGTAAAAAAGCGCAGCGCTGACTGCAAAATAGTCAGGAGAAAAGGGCGCATTTACGTTATCAACAAGAAAAATCCCAAGTTCAAACAGAGACAGGGATAATTTAACTATTTTTGCAACTCAATTTTAAGAAAAGTAAAATATGGCACGAATTGTTGGGGTAGATCTACCAAGACATAAGAGAGGCGAAATCGGTCTTACCTACATTTACGGGGTGGGAAGAAGCACTGCACAGAAAGTGCTCGATAAAGCCGGTGTTGACAGGAACGCTAAGGTTGAGGAGTGGACTGATGAGCAGATCAATGCCATCCGCCGCATTCTCAATGAGAATTATAAGCTCGAGGGTGAGCTCCGTTCAGAGACACAGCTGAATATCAAGCGTTTGATGGATATCGGATGCTACCGTGGTGTTCGCCACAGAATCGGGCTTCCCGTAAGAGGACAGAGCACAAAAAATAATGCCAGAACCCGTAAAGGCAGAAAGAAAACCGTTGCAAACAAGAAGAAAGCTACTAAATAAATAAACTATGGCAAAGAAGACTGGAGCATTAAAGAAGAGGATCGTCAAGGTTGAACCTACGGGCCAGGCACATGTTCATTCATCATTCAATAATATAATTGTAACCCTGACCAACAATTCCGGACAGGTCATTTCATGGGCCTCCGCCGGTAAAATGGGATTCAAGGGTTCCAAGAAAAATACTCCTTATGCTGCTCAGATGGCATCTGAAGAGTGCGGAAAGGTAGCTTATGACCTTGGACTCAGGAAAGTCAAGGTATTTGTTAAAGGCCCCGGATCGGGACGTGAATCAGCTATCAGGGCTATCTCTAATGTTGGAATTGAAGTAACAGAGATCGTTGATGTTACACCGATGCCGCACAATGGCTGCCGTGCACCGGGAAGAAGGAGAGTATAATTAAGTTTAATAGTCTGATAAAAAAATAGTAGTACAATGGCAAGATATACCGGCCCAAAATCAAGAGTCGCAAGAAAATTCGGAGATCCTATATTCGGCCCCGATAAACATCTCGATAGAAAAAATTTCCCCCCCGGCCAGCATGGGCTCAACAAAAAAAGAAAAAAGACTTCAGAATATGGAGTTCAGCTCAGGGAAAAACAGAAGGCAAAATATACCTATGGGGTACTTGAACGTCAGTTCAGGAACACCTTTGAAAAAGCTTTAAGATCAAAGGGAGTAACAGGGGAGGTCCTTCTTCAGCTTCTGGAATCCCGTCTCGACAATGTTGTATACCGTCTGGGTGTGGCTCCCTCAAGGGCATCTGCACGTCAGCTGGTTTCACACCGCCATATTACTGTAAACGGGAAAGTTGTAAATATACCTTCTTTCCAGTTGAAACAGGGTGATATAATTGGTGTCCGCGAGAAGTCAAAATCACTTGAGAACATAGTTGATTCACTCACAACAAGGAAATCATCCAAGCTTGCATGGCTTGAATGGGACGATACACAGATGGCAGGCAAATACATGAGCGTGCCGCAGCGTTCTGATATTCCTGAAGACATTAAAGAACAGCTTATTGTTGAATTGTATTCAAAGTAATTATTTAAGATAAATTCTATGGCCATATTATCATTCCAGAAGCCCGACAAAGTAATAATGCTGGAAGCGGATGAAAAACTCGGTAAATTCGAGTTCCGTCCACTTGAACCTGGCTATGGTATTACTGTAGGTAATGCTCTGAGAAGAATACTTCTCTCTTCACTCGAAGGTTTTGCGATCACCACAATAAAGATTGATGGTATCGACCACGAGTTCTCAACTATTAAAGGTATCATTGAAGATGTTACCGAAATCATCCTTAACCTGAAACAGGTCAGGTTCAAAAGAATAGTTGATGATGTCGATCATGAAAAAGTCACCGTGAAGATCCACAACAAAGAGGTATTCAAAGCCGGAGACCTTAACAATGCATTAAGCAGTTTTGAGGTTCTTAATCCCGAGTTGATTCTCTTCAGAACGGAGTCTGATGTGAAGCTTCATATTGAACTCACCATCAACAAGGGCCGTGGATATGTTCCGGCTGAGGAAAATGAACCTGCCGACGCTGAATTCGGACTGATAGCCATTGACTCTATCTTCACACCGGTAAGAAATGTGAAATATTCAATAGAGAATTACCGTGTTGAGGAAAAAACCGACTATGAAAAGCTCCTCTTTGAGATTGAAACCGACGGTTCAATTCATCCCAAGGAAGCACTCAAGGAAGCTGCCAAAATACTCATATATCATTTCATGCTCTTCTCTGATGAAAAGATAACCCTTGATTCCGATGATAAGCTTGCAAATGAGGAATTTGACGAGGAAGTTCTGCATATGAGACAGCTGCTTAAGACAAAGCTGATCGATCTGGATCTTTCAGTTAGAGCTCTGAACTGTCTTAAAGCCGCTGAAGTTGAGACACTTGGTGATCTTGTTAAATTCAACAAGAACGATCTTCTCAAATTCAGGAACTTCGGAAAAAAATCACTCACGGAACTTGATGAGCTTCTCGAATCAATGAACCTTTCATTTGGGATGGATGTGAGCAAATACAAGTTAGACAAAGATTAATTTGAAATTCGGGAAGGAAACATAACAATGCGACACTCAAGAGTTATAAATCATTTAGGAAGGACGAGTTCACACAGGGAGTCGATGCTTTCAAATATGGCTGTATCACTTATAATGCATAAGAAGATCAACACCACAGTTGCAAAGGCCAAAGCTCTCAGAACATATGTTGAGCCGATAATTACTAAGTCAAAGGAAGATTCAACTCACTCAAGAAGAGTGGTTTTCAGCTTCCTTAAAGATAAAAAGGCTGTTGCGGAGCTTTTCAGGGAAATATCCCCAAAGGTTGCCGAAAGAAAAGGAGGCTATACCCGTATTCTGAAGACAGGCAACAGGATTGGAGACAATGCCGAGATGTGCATCCTGGAGCTCGTGGATTACAATGAAGCCATGATGGGCAAAGGTGAAGCTGCAAAAGCCAAGACAGCAAGAAAAAGGAGATCTTCAGGCAAGAAGAAAACTGAAACCGCTGAAGCAGCAGTTGAGACCACTACTGTAGAAAAAGCTCCTGAAGAGGAAAAGTAAAGAGAATAAATATTTTGAGCTGAAAGGGATAAGTCATAATGATCATTATCCCTTTTTTTTATATATTGCACTATGTTTAATAATAAAAATTAATTTCCTATGGGTCAAATAGTTAGTGTTCATGCCCGTGAGATTCTTGATTCCCGCGGCAATCCTACAATTGAAGTTGATGTTACAACAGCCAGCGGTTATTTTGGAAGGGCTGCAGTTCCATCTGGTGCTTCAACTGGTGAAAATGAAGCTCTCGAGCTCAGAGATGGCGACAAAAACCGCTACCTCGGCAAAGGAGTGCTTAAAGCTGTTCATAATGTGAATAACGTAATTGCCGAAGAGATAACTGGTATGGATGTTACAGACCAGGCCGGGATAGACAAGAAAATGATTGATCTTGACGGAACCAAAACCAAAAGCAACCTCGGGGCAAACGCTATACTGGGTGTTTCCCTTGCAGTGGCCAAAGCTGCATCAACCTATCATGGGTTACCTTTATTCCGATATATTGGCGGTACTAATGCAGTCGTTCTGCCTGTGCCTATGATGAACATCATCAACGGCGGATCGCATTCCGATGCACCCATTGCGTTCCAGGAATTCATGATCAGACCTGTCGGCGCTCCTTCTTTCAAGGAAGGCCTGCGTATGGGAGCTGAAGTATTCCATTCACTGAAAAAAGTTCTGAAAAGCCGTGGTTTAAGCACCGCTGTAGGCGATGAGGGTGGTTTTGCACCAAATCTCGACGGTCCGGAAGATGCTCTTGAAACAATTGTTAAAGCAATTTCAGCTGCAGGTTACAAGCCAGGAGTCGATATCACCATTGCGCTTGATCCGGCTGCATCCGAATTTTACGAAAATGGCATGTACAATTATGCAAAATTTGAGGGTCCGAAAGGCGCCAGGAAAACTTCCAAGGAACAGGTCGATTATTTCGAAAAACTGATCACCAAGTTTCCTATCGACTCAATTGAAGACGGTATGGCAGAAGGCGACTGGGACGGATGGAAAATGATGACGGAGAGACTGGGTAAGAAGATACAGATCGTTGGCGACGACCTGTTTGTAACCAATGTTGAATACCTTAAAAAAGGTATAGAATTAGGCTGTGCCAACTCAATCCTTATTAAGTTAAATCAGATAGGCACACTTACTGAAACCCTTGCATGTATTGAAATGGCTCACAAGGCAGGTTATACTACTGTTACCTCTCACCGTTCGGGCGAAACCGAAGATTCAACGATTGCTGATGTAGCTGTAGCAACCAATTCAGGCCAGATTAAGACCGGATCATGCAGCCGTACCGACAGGCTGGCAAAATATAACCAGCTGCTGAGAATCGAGGAGGCTCTGGGCGATCTTGCTGTATACGGATATAAAAAATAACCCCCCATCCCCCCTGAAGGGGGGCTAAAATGGTTACTATGAGGAGATCCTTTGTTATTGGGATTTAGCTCCCCTTTAGGGGAGATGGTCCGCCGTTTGGCGGACCAGAGGGGTCTTCAGTAGTTATCAACAATTGTTAATAACTTCTGTTCATATCGGGTTTACAACATGGGTCTGGTAATATTGCTTTATTTCTATTCCTGAAGTATATTTGATTTATCGGGTGAGCGATAAAAGGCTGCTCGAAAGATGTGGAACCGGAAAAGGTTACTTAAATGAAACACAATCCGGTTCAATCAGACCTCCGGGTCTGCGCATCAAGAGAGCCGAAGCCTGAGCGAAGGGAACCTGGTCCCAGACCAATCCCGGGTGCTCAGCAGGTCGATGGAAACCGGAAACGTTCTTTCAACGATTGGGTCACAGGGCCTCAGGGAAACAAAGGGCTTCGGCCCCAAGTGAACTGAAACTGGTGCCAGATCCTCCGGGAGATGACATCGGAGCCTGAAAGACACTTCGTCCTGGAATGTCCCGCCGAAAGACGGGAACAAAGGGACAGCCGGAAGGATCTGCCGTAACACGCAGAACCAGAAGGCCATGGGTTGCAAAACCAGATCGTAAGACCTGTAATGCAGCCGGCCAGAATAACAGTAATCCGACGCCGTGAACGGCCTCGGTCGTAAACGGTGAATGGGAACTACTCCTCGGAATAGTTCCCATTATTGTTTTTAACCCACCTACCCCCTTACCCCCCATAGGGGGGAGTTTAATAGATACCCTGTCATTGCGAGGAGTGAAACGACGAAGCAATCTTTCTCCTCAATTGTAATATCTTTGGTCTTTTATCTTCCTATGCCATATAAAGGCCTATCTGATTTTATAAGTGAATTGGAAAAGAATTCAGAGCTAATTCGCATTCCGGTATTTGTCGATCCTCTGCTTGAAATCACTGAAATCACAGATCGTATTTCCAAATCAGGCGCAGGCAAAGCACTTCTCTTCGAAAACACAGGTACTTCATTCCCACTTCTTATTAATGCATTCGGCTCCGATGAGAGAATGGCAATGGCAATCAGCAGAAAAAACCTTGATGATGCAGCTGAAGAGATCGCCTCAACCTTCAACGTACTTACAGATTCAAAGGATAATCTTATAAAAAAAATAACTTCAATCCCGGCATTGGTTAAGATCTCCGGCTATCTTCCTTCACGCAGCAGCAGAAAAGGCTTATGCCAGCAGGTGATCAGCAGAAATCCCGATCTTTCAATTCTGCCGGTGCTTAAATGCTGGCCGCATGACGGTGGCCGGTTCATTACTCTCCCGATGGTGCATACAAAACATCCGGTAACCGGCAAGACAAATGCAGGCATGTACAGGATGCAGATACTTGATAATAACACCACTGCAATGCACTGGCAGCGCCATAAAACAGGGGCAAATCATTTTGAAGAATGGAAGAAAATTGGAACAAGAATGCCGGTCACGGTAACCCTCGGAGGCGATCCGGTATATACCTATGCTGCAACTGCACCATTGCCCGAAAATATTGACGAGTATATCCTTGCAGGATTCCTGAGAAAGAAGAAGGTCAAACTGGTAAAATGTATCACCAACGATCTTTTTGTACCCTATGATGCGGATATTGTCATTGAAGGTTATGTCGATCCGTCTGAAGAACCTGTTCCTGAAGGCCCTTTTGGCGATCATACCGGGTTTTATTCACTCGCCGATTTCTACCCGAAGTTCCATGTGACATGCATAACCCATTCTCAGAATGCTGTTTTTCCGGCCACCGTTGTCGGGATTCCTCCTATGGAAGATGCATGGCTGGCCAAGGCAACTGAAAAGATATTTCTTACTCCCCTGAAAATGGCAATCCTGCCGGAAATTGACGACTTTCATATGCCTGATGCAGGTGTGGCACATAACCTGGTAATAGTAAAAATAAAGAAATCGTACCCCGGACAGGGTAAGAAAGTGATCAGCTCACTGATGGGAGCCGGACAGATGATGTTTACTAAATATATGGTGGCTGTTAGCGGCGATGTGAATATAAGAAACTATAAGCAGCTCACAGATCATGTTTTCCTCAATACGGCATTCAGGAGTGATCTTCTTTTTATGTCTGGTCCCCTGGACGTTCTTGACCATACATCAGATATTCCCACACTTGGAGGCAAGCTTGGAATTGATGCAACCATCAAGTTAAATGAAGAAAAGCCGGAGGATGCATCTCAACCCTTTTCAGGTGATCAGGAAGTGATTGTAGCCGCGCTGAACCAGTCAGAGGACCATCTTGCGGTAAAAAAATCAAAAAAGGAGTTTGCAGAGAAGCTGAGTAAAGGAAGTAACAGGCTGGTACTGGCTGTTGATAAAACCGTGGATGTAAAAGATCTGTACCAGGTTGCCTGGCAGGTACTGGGTAACTCGGACCCCCTGCGTGATGCTGAACTGATTGCTGAGAACCTGCTCTATATTGACGGCACGGCAAAAATATACCGCGATGGAGGCTTCACCAGGGGATGGCCTAATGTTGTGTGCTCATCTGTGGATACGATTGACAGAATCGATAAAAAATGGGAATCACTGGGTATTGGGAGTCTAATCCCTTCACCCTCGGTAAAAAACTCACAGCTCCTCCTGCCCGGGAAAGCTGAAACAACAATAAAATCCTGATTGTCAAATAAAAATAATATAGGCAAAACTGCTGTTTTTTAGATTATTTTTGCAGAACAGCATGAGATCTTCCTCTATATATAGCTTTATGTGTTTATTTCCCGGATTATCAGCTGCTAAACACGAAAGTACAGGTGCTGAAATGATTGCAGATCCCATATGGATTATTTTTTATGCAGCATTGGTGATCCTGTTTATTTCCATGGTGATATTTTTCCAGACAAGAAACCTGCTCAGGACCCGCAGGCTGCTGATCGAAAAGGAACAGGCTCTTGATCAGATCGAGAAGCAAAAGCTGGAGCTTGAGACACGAGACAAGAATATGACTGACAGCCTTATCTATGCCCAGAGGATACAGGAAGCCTTGCTGCCGTCTGAAGAATATTTCCGCAGGTTCTTCAGTGACTCTTTCATCTTTTTCAGGCCCAAGGACATTGTCAGCGGTGATTTCTACTGGATAGGAGAGAAGAAAAACAAAATATTCGTTGTCGCTGCTGATTGCACGGGACATGGTGTACCGGGAGCACTTATGTCGATGATCGGACTGGAGATAATTGATAAAGCAATAAATGAAGACAACCTTCAGAATCCGGCTGCTATCCTCGGATTGATGAACAGGGGTCTTGAAAAGACCTTCAGCAGGGAAAAAAATATCGGGACGATTATCAGGGATGGAATGGATATCGGACTCTGCGTGATCGACAGACAGAAGAAGAGGATAGAGTATTCCGGCGCATTCTTCCCTCTTTACCTCATCCGTGATAATTCCCTGACAGAAATAAAGGGTGATAAGCTCATCATTGGCATGAATCCGGAGGGAATCCAATACACCCTGCATGAAGTCGACCTGATGGATAATGATATAATATACATCTTCTCCGATGGTTATATCGACCAGTTCGGAGGTGAAGAGAACAAGAAGTTCATGTACAGGAGATTCAGGTACCTGCTGACAAGGATCCACGCATTCCCTGTGGATGACCAGAAGTCAATACTGGAAGATCATATCACGGCATGGATGGCCGGAAATCCTCAACTTGACGATATGATGGTACTCGGATTCAAGCCTCTGTCAGGCAGCACTAAATAAATTTCTTGATCTTTTCAATCAGCGCTGAAGGCTGGAATGGTTTGCTTATATAATCGTCTATTCCGGCAGATATGCACTTCTCCTTGTCGCCGATCATTGCGTTGGCGGTTATTGCAATTATCGGAACATGCGTGTTGGTGCTTGCCTCAAGTGCCCTTATCTTTTCCGCAGCAACAAGTCCGCTCATAACAGGCATCTGGATATCCATTAAAATAAGATCATAAGCGGCAGTTCCGAATTTATCCAGAGCCTCCTTGCCATTGGAGGCAGTATCTATGTTGTTTACAAGCGGCTTCAGAGTAAGATGTGTTATTTTCTGGTTTATGAGGTTATCCTCCACAAGCAGAATTTTGATGTCTTTCAGCTCCTTGTGAACCTTCTCCTTCTGTATCAGCAGTTCTATTTTTGGTGATGCGATCTGATGTTTTGATTCACGCACTACTTTTGCATAAGGCAGGGTGAAATTAAGAACTGTGGAATTGGCCCCCAATTCCTGATTGAAAGTTCCTTTTCCAGAGGAGATGAGTTTAGCTGCAAGACTGTGTTCCGGATTTTTTTCGTCGATCAGTACTATTTTCCTGTCGGTCTGGATTCTAATTCCTGCAATGTTCTCATAAGCGGCCTCTTTTTCTTTCTTAAGGCTTATTGTGACTTTGGTCGGTCTTTCCGAATATTGATTTTCGATGGTATTGAATACATCCAAAAAGATCTGCTTCAATATGATAGGATCTCCAAGGCACTCAAAATCACCAAATTCCTTTTTGTTGAGGATGAAATCAATATTGGCCTTATCCTTCAGGTTAAAAAGTTCAATTGTGTTCTGAATGGTTGAAAGAAGATTGAATCTGATATGTTTTCTAAATTCAAAGCTCAGGTTTCCCGCCGATTGCATCGTCAGTTCATTCAATGTTGTCACCATGTTTTTTGTGGAGGCGACGAAAGTCTCGAGCAGGTCCTTCTGCTTCTTTTGAAGGCCAGACTCCATCAACAGATCAGTTATGATTACCATGTTGTTAAGCGGTTCCCTGATCTTGTGAGAGAAGTCGGTTATCACATCATCCTTCTTTTCATTGGAAGAAGATACATCATAAAGTGAGTCCTGTACGCTGTTTGAAAACCGGATAACTTTCCTGATCAGGTACACTCCAAGGATAGCTGACATGATAATTATGACACCTGAAACAAGATATAATATTTTTATATTGAGCATAATCAGTATAACGCTGATTATAAGAGCACTGACTCCAATGTATGCATATAATTGAAGTTTGTTGCGGTGCTTTTCATAAGATTCCACTGTACTTTTTTGAATATTTGAATTATTGTCTTGTTCGGCTTCCCTGGCCATGATTGTATTTTTAGAATAATGTAAAAGTAAGCAAAATATATAATAAATATACTTAAGGCGAAGTTAACACCCTTTCGGGGAAATGGTTAAATTTGCCACTACGGTACAATATTTGAACAGGAAAGGTAATTTGTTAGCGATATGAAGAAGTATTTCAGGATGATATTCTTTGGTGCCCTGATGGTTCAGATCTTGGCGGTTGATACTGCAATTGGACAGGATCGGCAGGGGATGGTTAAATATACGCCTGATTTCAGGTTCAGGGATGGCATTTTTGTGAACTTCGACCAGGTTAAGCTCAATAGTCCGATCCCCAAAGCTAAACTTCTTACATCCACGGATTATAACGACAAGGAATTTTTCAAGAAACTGCTTGAGTCGGAAAAGATATATTATTACGACGGCATGGGCATCAGACAGGAGATTAAAGTGGACGACATTTGGGGCTATGCGCGTAATGGCGTGCTTTACATACAGATACAGAACAATTTCAACAGGATAACATTTGTAGGAAGTATCTGTCATTTTGTTGCGGATGTCACTACATACGACAGTCGTTATTACTCTCCCTACGGGGGATATTACGATCCATATTATTCGCCATATGGTTATGGAAACTATTATTATCCCTACGGATCATATTATTCTCCATATAGCCGTAGCAGCACGGCCAGAAATGAGATAAAACAATACCTTATAGATTTTGGGGACGGAAAAATCGTTGAGTTTGATCAGAAAAACACCGAATTACTGCTTATGAAAGACAGCGAGCTTTACGAGGAATATGTCAGGCTTTCAAGGAAAGACCGCAAGAATCTCATGTTTGTTTACATCCGTAAGTTCAACGAAAAGAATCCATTGTATATACCTGTAAATCAACAATAAAATGAAGAGATTATTTTTATCGGTTCCGGTTCTTTTTCTAACAGGATTACTGCCTGGTCAGGCTCCTTTCCCAAACAAGGATGAAATAAAACAGTTCACTGAATCAAAAACATGCGTGGTAATTGAAGATGACCCTTTTTCTTCCTTCAATGCCTTCATTAAAGACGCAATGAAGCAATACTGGAATATTACCCCATATGAATTCATTGATACCAGGGAATTTAATTTAAGGAATGCAAAACCACCAATTATGAAAAGGATAAGACAAGGTCGGTCTATAAGTTCATTAACCTATTACAGGGTAAAGCGGTTGATAAACTTGGGGAGATGCCTGAAATATGTGCCGTGCCTCTTGCCTATGCCGGAGAAGATGATCTGGAATATGGTTACAAGCTTGGCGCTATACTCGAGTTTATGCAGAAGCATGCAAGGCTGATAATGGAAGATCCATTGAAGACAGGAAGGAAATACCTGAAATACTACAATGAGAATATTCCCAAGGTCATGAACAAGACCATCCTTGTGAAGCAGGAAGATATGGCGCCGGCAATAAATACAATT
>JALONV010000098.1 GCA_025454755.1 Bacteroidales bacterium
TGGGTTTCTATTATTAAATATTTCCAATCTATGAAAAGAATTCTACTAATTTCAACAATTATCATTTTGATAATCACTGCATTTTCATGTAAACCCAAGTCGCAGAAAGACTACCTTAATGAAACGAAGGGGCAGAAAGAGGCTCGCATGCAATGGTGGCATGACGCACGTTTCGGGATGTTCATTCACTGGGGTATCTACTCGGTACCGGCAGGTGTATACAAGGGACAGGATATCCCCGGAATTGGAGAATGGATAATGAATACGGCAAAAATTCCTGTAGCAGAATATGAACCATTCGGAAAGGAATTCAACCCGGTGAAATTTAATGCAGCTGAATGGGTCAGGATCGCCAAAGATGCGGGTATGAAATATATAGTTATCACTTCCAAGCATCATGACGGTTTTTCCATGTGGGATTCGAAAGTATCAAAGTACGATATTGTTGATTTTTCTCCATATGGAAAAGATGTTCTGAAAGCTCTTTCAGAAGAATGCAGGAAACAGGGAATCACTTTCTGTTTCTATCATTCCATAATGGACTGGCACCATCCTGATGCCAATGCCGAAAACTGGGATAAGTACCGTGAAGGCTATCTGAAGCCGCAGCTTAAAGAACTGCTCACTGGTTACGGTAAACTCGGTGTTCTCTGGTTCGACGGCGAATGGGTAAAGGAATGGACGGAAGAGCAGGGTAGGGATCTTTATAACTATGTCCGCAACCTTCAGCCCGACATAATAATTAACAACAGGGTTGGTAAAGGGCGCCAGGGCATGCAGGGGATGAACAGGGACAGCACGGCTGCAGGCGATTTCGGAACGCCGGAACAGGAGATACTTTCAACATCATCTGTATTCCCGTGGGAATCATGCATGACTATGAACGACACCTGGGGATTCAAAACTAAGGATCCCAACTGGAAGTCAGCGGAGACACTGATCAAAAACCTGGCAGACATAGTATCAAAAGGAGGCAATTTCCTGTTGAATGTCGGGCCTACCTCTGAAGGTCTGATCCCTGAAGCAAGTGTAGAAAGGCTTGAAGAGATGGGTGAATGGCTGAAAGTAAACGGCGATGCAATATATGCGGTTAAACAGCTGAAAAACTACAGGGAAGGCGATAGTATCAGGTATACAATGTCGCCTGACGGGAAATATATCAATGCACTTCTTTTTGCTCTTCCTGAAAAGCAGGTAGTGCTAAAGCAGGTTAAACCGGTTGAAGGCTCGGTTATCAGGATGTATGGTCTCGATGCTGACCTGAAATGGACCTGGGATGAGGCTAACGGATTGACAATTGAACTTCCTGATCCTGCAACTCTGCCATGCAAGTATGTGTGGGTGCTGAAGATAGAGGGTGTTTACCTTTGTTGTTTATTGATGAAGTGCTCTGAAATTCTCAGATTGCTGAAAAAGGATGGCTGGGAAGTGGTATCTTCAAGAGGTTCTCATCTCAAATTAAAGCATCCGGTCAAAGAAGGAGTGATAATTTTTCCTGATCACGGATCAAAGGAATTGGGTAAAGGACTGGAGAAAAAGATATTTAAAGATGCCGGTTTGAAAAAATAACAGTTGACAATGAAAAAAAAAATAACGGTAATTATTGAAAAAACCAAAGACGGATTTTCCGCATACGCAAAAGAATATCCTGTTTTTACTTCAGGGTCCTCAATGAACAAATTATTTCATAATATCAAAGAAGCTTTTATTCTTTATTTTGATGATGAAAAATTTGATGATTCGCAGTTATCATATGAAATTGATTTTAATCAATTCTTTAAGTATTATAAAGTACTGAACTCCAAAGCACTGGCCGGCAGAATAGGGATGCATCCTACCCTTTTGTCACAGTATGTCACCGGACACAAAAAACCCTCAGTATCACAAAGCCGCAGGATCCTTTACGGAATTAATAAAATAGGTCAGGAACTCTCTGAGATGAGTGTGATTTATGAAAGAAAAAAAACTGTAGCCGGACGCCGTTAGCCGGTAACCGGTTTTATTTCACATTCAGCTGCATCTCTGCTTCAATCTCTATCACTTCAAGGACAGCAGTTGTACCGCCTGTTTCAAGATTTATCTCATGAGGTTTGTTTGTCTTCCATGAGCCGCCTGTAAAATCAGGCACATCAATCGACTGTGACCTGTTGGCAACAGACCATTCGCTCAAAGGTGCGATTGAGCTCCAGGCTGCGCCATCATAGACATCCTGATCGAGCGGCAGGCCGTTCCTGAGACAATCGATCAGCCGCCAGTCCATGATGAAGTCCATACCTCCGTGACCACCGACTTTCTTAGCCATCTCTCCCACTCTTTTAATAATTTCGGGAGTATGTTCAGCCCACATGTTGACCATACTTTCATCATTGAGCCATCTCTCACCCAGAGCAATGAGCGGCTTCGGGTATTTGACTGCAGAACCTTTTGCCCCTTTTACAAGATGGATCCTTGAATATGGCTGTTCAGATGATATATCATGCTGGACCATAATTGACTTTCCGAGCGCAGTTCTGATTATCGTTGTATTGAAATTTCCTCTGAATTTTGAGTCCTTCCACTCATTATAGAATGCATCTGATGAAACAAGTTCTTTTTCCCTTGGTCCCATTGTGAAATCATTGGTAGAAACGGATGAAAGGTATTCCATCCTGTCTCCGCGGTTGATGTTCAGAACCTGGCATATCGGTCCCAGGCCATGTGTCGGATAGAGGTTGCCGTTTCTTGTCGCGTTCTCTCTCAGCCGCCACATATCTGTATAGCCGGCATCTGTCTGCTGAGTATCGTCAGGCTTGTTGAAATTCAGTCCTATAAGATTATGAATATATGCACCCTCACCATGGATTATATCGCCGAACATCCCCTGCCGGGCCATGTTGAGAGTAAGCAGTTCAAAGAAATCATAGCAGCAATTTTCGAGCATCATGCAATGCTTCTTCGTCCTCTCTGACGTTTCTACCAGCTGCCATGCTTCATCGATCGTCCTGGCAATGGGCACCTCGCAGGCAACGTGCTTGCCATTCTCCATGGCGTAAACTGAAATTGGTGTATGGAGCACCCATGGCGTGCATGTATAAATAAGATCAAGGTACGGAAGCTCAACCATCTTTTTCCAGGCATCCCCGGAGCCAAAGAACTCCAGTGCTGCCGGACGTCCAATACTCTGCAGGTATTTCTGCGATTCCTTTACTGCCACCTCGCGCTTATCGCCGAGGGCTTTAATCTCAACGCCCTCGATTTTCACAAGTCTGTCGACGGCACCGCCTCCTCTGTCGCCCAACCCGATTATACCAATCCTTACAACCGGAAGAGCGGGAGCCTTATAGCCTGACATATTGAACTTCTGGATATGGGATCTTTTAACAGCTTCGATGATATTTGCCATATTCGATTCAGGCTGCTTTGGTGCACATCCCTGGATCATATTTCCGGCAACTGCACCGGCCCCGGCAAATGTTGCTGTTCGGAGAAAATCGCGGCGATTGCTTTTCATAATAGAAAGTTTATCAGATTATTCTGTGCAAATTAATAATTTTTGTTATAATCTGAAACCCGGGAGAATCTATGGTGTGGAGGTATGACGGTGCGACGGTGTTACGGTATAAAGTTGTTACTGCTTAGTCCGAAACTTTCAACTGTTTTGCGGCGGATCGTTTCTTTTCCTGAACTTAAGTACCATATCCCTGATGATACTACCGACAAGGGCTCCGATCAGTGCTCCATAGAGTGTGCTCCAGTACCATACTGATTTTATAGGGCATGTGCCTGACTGGCAGCCGATAAACTTCCAGTAAAGAAATCCTCCGGCAGCTCCAAGAACGCCAAAGATCAGGATAAGTTTAAATCTTTTTAATAATTCCATAGGTGAAATAAGTCTTGTGGTCCTCGGTCCTCGGTCTTCGGTCTTCAGACCATTATAGATACAATATTTTTACATAAAACTCACTTAAAATTTTACTTTCAAGATCCCAGTTCAGGGTAACTGATGCACTAACAGCATTCAGTTTCATTTTGTTCAGAAGTTCCCTGTCGTCACGCAGCTTGACTATTGCCTTTCCAATCTCATCAGGTGTTATTGAAGGAACAATTAATCCGCAGTCATGTTCATCGATAATTTTTCTAATCTCAGGGAGATTGCCTGCAATAACAGGTATTCCCGCAGAGATATAATCGAATAGTTTATTAGGAAGACTGAAATGGTAATTTTGATTTGTATCCTTATCGAGGGTTATTCCGGCATCGGCAGATATTGTGTATCTCATCATTTCCTCCCATGGGAGCTTGCTGATAAACCTGATCCTGTCGAAAGAATTTAAAGCTATTGTCTTCTCCTTCAGGAGATCAATAACATCTCCCGAACCTGCGATAATAAGAAACACCTTTTCAAGTCTGCTGACGGCTTCAATCAGCTCTTCTCCTCCCCTGTCGATATTGATGCCACCGCCCTGCAGGATAAGTAAAAGGTGATCCTCATGTACTCCCAGTTCGCTTCGGGAAAACGGTTTAATCCCTTCAGATGATCTGGCACAATTCCTGATCACAACAGGTTTTATTCCATACTGTTTTTCAAATTCTCCTGCTATTGAATCGCTTACAGTTATCACGTATTTCAAATGAGGAAATATTTTCTTTTCGATTGTAGTCCAGACCCATTTTACAAACTGCCGGTTTTGAATTTCAGGTACACCTGTAAAATATTCGTGTGAATCATAAATAAGAGGGAGACGTTTCAGCTTTGAAACCAGAAAATTGGGAAGAAGTGTATCAAGGTCATTTGAAACGAGTACATCAAACCTGTGAAAAAGCAGGAAAAAGAAAAGGCGGATATTTATGAATTTATAAAAAAGGAATCCCCGTTTAAAGATCATTTTAAACCTGTGTGTCCTGAATGGAACGTTATCAGATTCACAGCAATCACCCAGATGTCTTCCTACTATTGTGATCTCACAGCCCAGATTGCTTAATGTAGCTGCAATTTTCTGAACACGCTGGTCGAAACAGATGCAGTTGGTTACAGAGAAGACCACCCGGGGACTATTCTGCTGGTTTGGCATTGTGTAAAAGTAGTAAAATCATTGTACTTTAGAAGGGGGAGATTGCTTCGTCGGCCCGATAGCTATCGGGGCGACGAAGCAATCCTTATTTCTGCACCAGCTTTTCAACAAGGGCTTTCAGCTCATCGATCTGCTGCTGTTGGGATTCAATCTGCTGCTGCTGTTCTTTCACAGCTTCAAGTAAAACTGGTGTAAGCTTCACATAATCTACCATTTTATATCCTTTCTCATTTGTTACAACAAGTTCAGGAAATGCTTTTTCAACTTCCTGGGCAATAACGCCGATCTGCCTGGTTTCATTCAGAATCATTCCAGAAGTTGTCTCTTTATTCCAGTCATAATAAACTGCTCTGATAGAGCCTATTTTACTTATAACATTTTCAAGTTCAAAAATATTTGTTTTGAGCCTGGCATCTGATATATGAGTCAGAGATCCAGTATACTCAATACTGCCATTTATACGGAATATGCTGCTAACAAAATCACCCCATACCAGTGGAGATTCGGTGGCAGAATTTGATATATATAGTTTATTGTCACAGACCGCGGCTGAACCTGCCTGCATACCAATGAATACATTAGCGGTTCCGGTATTTGCAAAACCTGCATATGTACCTAAATATGTATTGTACTGTCCTGAAACATTCTGATTCCCGGCCCAGCAGCCAATGAATGTATTTTGGTCTCCGGTAGTTTTTAAACCCGCTCCTGCTCCCACGAAAGTGCTGTTATCAATTCCTGTACCTTGCGGACCGGCATTGGGACCAATGATAACATTACTTACTCCGCTCTGATTCAATTTTCCGGAGTTATAACCGATATATACATTATAATCGCCAGTAGTATTTCCATATCCTGAATTATATCCAATAAATGAATTATAATTCCCGGTTGAGTTATTGGAAAAACCGCTCTGGTACCCAAGAAAAGTATTGTAAAGCCCATTGTTTGAAACCTGCGGAGTTATGTACATAAAATCCTGGTTTATAATACCTTTAGTGGCATCATATCCACCAACGGCAAATCCTCCTTTAAGGGCTTTAACATTATCGTTATTTATATTGAACCGGATACTGTCGGGCGAAATTATCATGAAATCGACAGTCTTGCCTGCTTTGGTCATATCGTATCCTCCCACAGCAAAGCCACTTTTGATCCCTTTGCCTATTGTATGATCGACAAGTATTCTCACACCATTATTATATACAGCAAGTACAGGCACTCCAAGTTTATTCTTTACCTCGAAAAGAGGAACTTCATCGGACCATGTTGATTCCGGTTGAATAGCGAGCTTGCTTAACGATGAGGCAGTTCCAATTCCGACTTTTCCTCCCGACATTGCCGCATATAATGGTCCGTTTACCTGGAATGTTGGTGTTGTTGTAGTTCCATAACCATTACCTGCAGCTTCAAGAAAAAGTGTTCCATAGGCATATCTTAACTGATGTGCAACATTGGAATGGTGATGGAGAAAGATTGTTGCCTGAGCATTTGTAGCTGTCGGGGAAGGGCCGCCTACTTCAATACTATATGCGGATAAGTTCCACCCGCCTGCATTAAGATTGCCATCAAGAAGGAGGCTTCCTGTAATTCTGGCACTCCCGACAACGTGAAGATTATATGCCGGAGTCGGCGTCCCTATCCCGACATATCCAGTATTATCAATACGCATACGTTCTGTCGGTACTGATCCGTTGTACCATATGAATCTGCCAACAGTTGAGGTGGTACCGGAAGCCTTGAACCACATGTCACCGGTGGGGCCAACTCCAATTCTTGCGTCAAACATATCTGCATTGTAGAGAATTATTTTATCGCCATTGCTGTTTGTCTGATATGCACCGGGAATGCTATAACCGCCTGAAGCTATCTTAATGGCTTTCCTTGCTGTTGCACCGCCAGATTCAGTACCAACCTGAAGGATCTCAGTAGGACTAATGCTGCCAATTCCCACATTTCCAATATTATCAATAGTCATATGAGGAGTGGTTCCCCCGCCTCCTATGAATTGAAGCCGTCCGGCACCTCCATTTACACTGGCAATTGTGCCCATGATCGTTCCATAATCATGACCGGAGGTGGGATTTAATCTTCCAAATTTTAATCCAACTCCTTTCTCTGTTGCGGTCCAGTCACCACTGGCATTCTGTATATAGAGAGGATAAGTAATACCCGTGTTGTTATTAAGTGTGACAGTCAAAGGTGTAACAGGGGTACTTGTTTCTATTCCCACATAACCTCCGGCATAATAGAGGCTGGAACCATTAAGCTGCCAGGGATTGCTGTTCGGTGCATTCAAAGCATATGGAACCGACCATAATCTCGAAACACCCATCGTAAGGTAATCGGTACCATAAAATATTTCGGTTTTAATGAACTTTGGTGTCACACTCCAGTCGATAGCACTGAATGTTGCCACCGTGCTTGCAGCCTGCCTTGCTCCTTTTCCAATAACAAGGTTGATCAGTCCGAAGCTGTTGGATGAAACGGAGGCATGTACCTCCTGCCACAGCACAGTTGTTCCTGCAGAATCAGCCTGTATGGTAATTCTGACAGGAAGCGATATATTGGCGATCGGATTACCTGTGCCGTCGCGGGCGATGGCCTGGTAGTTGAATCCCTGCGGCACCTGACCGGTGCAAGGAAAAAGGAGAAAGGAGAAAGGAAAAAGTAAAGCGATAATGGAGAGTTTTGTTTTCATATGAGGATGGTATTACGGTATTTCGGTATTACGGTGTGACGGTTTAACAGTTTATTGATTGCTGATCATATAAACTATTAAAGTTAGAATAAAACCGGAAATTGGTCAAGTTTTTTTGACAAACGGAATGCAATTGGCGACGGGTGTATGCCGTCAGGCGACGGGCAACAGGCTGACTCTAAAAGGAATTCGTGGTGGTTTTGAAGATTGCTTCGTTCCGCGCGTTGCGCAGACTATTCACCAAACGAGCCGGAAGGTACCGTCATTGCGAGGAGTCCCGAGGACTCGGGACGACGAAGCAATCCTTATTCCTGCATCAGCTTCTCCACTAACGCTTTGAGTTCGTCGATCTGCTTCTGCTGTGCCTTCATACCTTCTACAAGCAGCGGTACTATTTTCCCGTAATCGACAGATTTATAACCATCTTCACCGGTGGAAACAACTTCCGGAAGCACCTTCTCTACATCCTGTGCGCTTAATCCGAATTGCCGTGTTTTATCTGAGCCGGTATTCCAGTAAAAGTAAAACCCGCTTATCCCGGAAATTTTCTCTAATGGAGCAGTAATATATTCAATATCTGTTTTATATCTCATATCAGACAATAAGTTCCAGGCATTAGCTCTTGCCTCTGTCCCGTCGCCTGCCTGGCCAACCTGGAATTTGTAACCCGGAGTACATGTACCGATTCCAACATTCGCATTAAAAGTCAGGATACGGGATGGAAGATTACCCCAGATAAAAGTTTGTGAGGAATCCCGATCGAAGTTATCAATAAAAAGCCTGGCGTCGGCAAACTGATTTTTCGCAGCGTAGTTGCCAATGATTATATTGTTGGCTTTAGCTTTCATCCCTGCCTGCTGACCTATTATTACATTGTTGATACCAGAAAGTTCCAGCCCGGCCTGGGAGCCGATTATAACATTGAAATGACCATTTGCGTTTTGTCCTGCTGCATAACCTAAACAGGTATTCATATCTCCGCTCATGCTATGACCTGCATAAAACCCAATGGCAACACTTGCTCCTGAATTACTGAAAGTGCCGGAGTTGAATCCTAAAAAGACATTTGCCGTTCTATCAGCGTTTTTTTGTCCGGCAAATGTGCCGATATAGACATTATAATGACCATTTGCGATTTCCTTTCCCGCATATGGCCCCAGATACGTATTATTGGTTCCATTAATATTTCCCCAACCAGCTTCTCTGCCTATAAACAGATTGTTACCTCCTGAGGTGTTCGACCTCCCGGCCATGTATCCCAGAAATGTATTATTGCTGCCGTTATTATCATTTCCGGATTCAAATCCCATAAAGACATTAAACATTCCTACAGTGTTCGAATAACCTGTATGATAACCTACGAAGCAGTTATAGCTGCCCATCGTGTTCGAAATACCACTCTCAGTACCTATGAAAATATTATGGCTTCCGGAAATATTACCGCCTCCGGCATTAAATCCGATGAAGGTATTATTGCTTCCATTCTGATTCAGATGACCTGTGTAGCTGCCAATAAAAGAATTTCCCAATCCGGAACTGTTCTGATTACCTGCAAGATATCCAAGGAAAGTATTATAGCTGCCTGTTGTATTGCTATATCCTGCCTGGTAGCCCAGTAATAGATTACCTGATCCGGTTGTATTGCTGAAGCCGGCCTGGTAACCCATCAATGAGTTGCTGCCTCCCGCAGTATTCCCGGCTCCTGCCTGGTAGCCAAGGAATGAGTTATACTTTCCTGTCGTAATGGATTTACCTGCATCCTGTCCGATTAAGTAGTTTTCAGGAGTAAGCTGAGTGAAAGGTGTTACAGTTCCTTTTGAAATGTCGAATCCCCCTACTGCAAATCCGCCTTTTATACCCTTTGCAGGATTATTGTTTACATATATCCTTGAACTGTCGCGTGTTACACGGAGATACTCTTCACTTATGGCTTTTGTCATATCATATCCGCCAACAGCAAAGCCTCCCTTGATTTTCTTGGTGGAGGGATCACTGTCGATGTAAATTCTCACGCTGTCGGAACTTACATCCAGATAATTCTGAACAGTACCTTTGGTAAGATCATATCCGCCCACAGCGAATCCTCCTTTTATTTTCTTCGTCAGGGGATTGGTGTCAAGGTATATTCTCACACTATCCTTTCCAACGAACAGGTATTTTGTTGACTCCGCTTTATCTGTTCCAAAACCGCCAACTGCAAAACCGCCCTTTACTGCCTTGTCACCGTTACTCACATAAATTCTTACTCCTTCATTATAAACTGCAAAGACTGTTTGTCCATCCTTGTTCTTAACTTCAAAGAGAGCCTCCGCTGGCCCTGTAGCCTCACCTTCAACTGCAAGTTTCTTTACTGAACCTGCGAGGTCGCCTGCAACCTGAGCATAAGGTACAGACCATATGCGTGATGCTCCGAGTGTTTTCCAGCCGTTGAAGTTGATTTCCGTCTTGAGGAACTTCGGAGAAACGCTCCAGTCGATATCGCTGAACTTTGCGAGGGTTGATGCGCTCTCACGGGCTCCTTTTCCTATTACAAGGTTTATTACACCCTGTGGCGTTGTAGTTACTGAAGAGTGAAGCTCCTGCCAGAACAGTGTTCCTCCCAGTGAATCTGACTGTATTGTGATCCTTACCTGCAGAAACTGGTTACCGAGAGGGACCCCGGAGGCATTGCGGGCAATGGCCTGATAATAGAAGCCCTGGGGGGTTTGGCTCAGGGCGAGGGGCGCAGGGCACAGGGAAAGACAAAAGAAAAAAGATACAAGATACAAGAAAGAGGGTTTTGTTTTCATGGGAGGAAAGGCTTAATGGCTCAAAGGCACAACGGCGCAAAGGCGCAGAGGCCTGTTATCTGTGAGCCGGTGGTTTAACAGGTTAT
>JALONV010000099.1 GCA_025454755.1 Bacteroidales bacterium
CCCAATGATATTCGTTCTGTTCTATTTTCTTAAAAGAGATCCGAAATTCCTTGAGCGTAGGGCAAAAGGAACTGAAAAGGTGAAAGAACAAAAGCTTATCCAGCTTATCAACCTGCCTATATTTATGTCTGCATTCATTGTTCCCGGCCTCGACAGGCATTTCGGCTGGTCGGATGTACCTGTAGAGGTCATCATAATTACAAACATTGTAATCCTGGGAGGATACCTGATCATATTCAATGTTTTCAGACAGAACAGCTATGCCTCACGGATAATTGAGACCGATAAGGAACAGAAGGTCATCACAACCGGGCTATACAGTGTTGTAAGACATCCTATGTACATCGGAGTGCTGATAATGTACCTGCCAACTCCGCTGGCTCTTGGCTCTTACTGGGGACTGATACCTATGGCTTTACTACCTGTTGCCCTTGTTTTCAGAATTCTTAACGAGGAGAAAGTCCTGCGCGAAAACCTGGAAGGGTATAAGGAATATTGTTTGAAAACAAAGTACAGGTTGGTACCATATATCTGGTAATGAAAGGTGCAGGGTGCAGGGTTCTATACTGGTAATGGTATTACCGGAAACCTGTCACCTGACGCCTGACGCCTGACGCCTGACGCCTGACGCCTGTCGCCTGACGCCTGTCGCCTGTCGCCCGTCGCCTGTCGCCCGTCATTTAAACCAGTCATGTGAGAAATTCACCAGGTAAACCCTGTCAGTAGACCTTGTCAGCGCGGTATAAAACCACCTGAGGTAGTCGATGGTGATCTCATTCCTGTTGAACATACCCTGGTCGATGAAGACCCTCTCCCACTGTCCTCCCTGCGCCTTGTGGCATGTGACTGCATATGCGAACTTGATCTGCAGCGCATTGAAATACGGATCATTCTTCACAGCATCATACTGCTTCCTGCGGATCTTTATATCCAGGTAATCGTCAAGCACGTTTTTAAAAAGCTCCTTGTTCTTATCCGCAGGCAGGGCAGGCGTATCGAGGTGCAAAACATCCAGCAGCACCTTCGACTCGACTTCAAAATCGTAGTCGGGGAACCATAGGGTCATCTCCGCAAACTTGAAACCAAATCTCTCTTCATATTTGCTTATCTTTTTCACTTCGGCTATATCGCCATTGGCAATGAAGCCCGGTCCCTCTTCATCCTCCTCAACAATAAAATAATTGTTCCTGACCACCATTACCATGTCGCCGGGACTTATCTCCTCTTCCCTGAAAAATATTCTGTTCCGTATTCCCTGATTATACCGGTTCGCCTGCTTGTTTGAGTTTACAACAATTATGGTTCCTTCCAGTCCGCATGTGCCGTATGATGAAGAGATCTCATCAATCAGCTCCTCCCCGCTCAGCCTTATCACATCCTTGAAATTCTCACAGTCGATGGATGGATGGACCAGATCATTTTCGGCAATCTGAAGCCTCACACGGGTGGCATTCATAAGTACACCCGAAGTTTCGCTCTGGCGTACAACCTGTTTCAACTCAGAAGTAATAAGTCCAAAGCCATATTCAGCAAGCACTTCAGGATCAAGGGCCGGGCTCAGTGCTGATCCCACCGGTGGAAGCTGTGCGCTGTCACCTACGAGGATGAGCTTGCAGTCGGTGCCAGAATAGACATATTCAAGGAGGTCGTCGAGCAGTTTGCCGCTGCCGAAGATTGAGGCATCAGATGATATGTTGGAGATCATCGAAGCCTCATCCACAATGAAATATGTATCCTTATGCTTATTCTTATCCAGCATGAAACTGCCCATCCCGTCTTTTGACGATTTTTGACGGTATATCTTTTTGTGGATCGTCAGAGACTGCCGGCCGGCATAAGAGCTAAGCACTTTTGCTGCTCTTCCCGTGGGCGCAAGAAGCACCGACCTCATCCTCAGAAGATCTAGTGTCTTTACTACAGCGCTTATAACACTGGTCTTGCCTGTCCCTGCATAACCTGTGAGAAGAAAAATCACATCATTGGTATTCTCACAGATATATCCGGCAATCTTCTTCAGTGATTCAGATTGGTCATCCGTAGGTGTATTGCCAAGATTCTTGCAGAGGTTGTTATATATAATAGTATCTCTCATTCAAACATTTTTAACCGCAAAGAGCGCAAAGCCCTCCTCCGCTGCCGCTCCGGAGGGTGAAGACGCAAAGAACGCAGAGAAGTGATTCAGGTGATTCTTTGCGGCCTTTGCGAAAAACCTTTGCGACCTTTGCGGTTATGTTTTTCTTCATTTGCAAAAAGAAATACTAAAATACGCATTGAAGTATCTCAACGATTAAAATGTTGATAACATTTAAATAAAAAGTATATCTATATTTGTTAAACTGTTTTAATAACTATGCCGTTCCTGGAACTATTTGATGAGACCCTTGACATAAACTCTACTGAGAATTATGAGCTTTCGGTTCAGATAAGCCCTGATGGCTTTGCTTTCTGCCTCCTCGATGCTATCAGGAATAAATATGTTCTGATCCGTTCCACCGAACCTGACGACAATAAATATTTTACAGCCGACAACATCAGTGAGCTGATAACCAAAGATGATTTCCTGACACGCAAATATAAGAAAGTGAACGTGGTGATGCCATCACCGAAATTCACACTGGTACCTGCTCCCCTGTTTGATCCGGGCAAAAAGGAGGAATATTTCACCTTCAACCTGAACAGGGATGACAACGAGGTAATTGCAGCGAACAGAGTAACAGATCCTGATGCCTATTCAGTTTTCTCAGTTGCCAAAACACTCTATGAAATACCCGGACATTTCTGGCCTGCCACTTATCCTTTTCATCATACAAAGCCTCTGCTGAACCAGCTTTCACATTCCAGCAAAAGTATTGACGGGCATTATTTGCATGTTCATGTTGAAAAGGAATTCTTTAACATCTTTGTTTACAACCGTGGCACTCTGAAATTCAGCAACACATTCAACTACAGGAATGTTTCGGACATGCTCTATTATGTTCTGAATGTATTCAAGACCATGGGAATCAGTAATGATGAGACTCTGTGCTTTAGCGGCAGTACCGGCAAATATGATGATATATGGTCAGGTTTTTCCATGTATCTCAGGAATATGAAGTTCATAGAGCCGTCCGGAACCTTTACCTTCAGTTATGTCTTCAACGACCTCGAATTGCACAGGTTCATTAACCTCTTCAGTGTATCAAGTTGCGAATAATCGGCGGTAAATACAAGGGTAGAAGGATCACTCCGGCTCAGAGTTTTAAAGCCAGGCCAACTACTGATTTTGCCCGTGAAGGTCTTTTTAATATCCTGAACAACAGGGTCGGCTTTGATGAGATCAGTGTTCTTGATCTTTTCTCCGGAACCGGAAGCATAAGCTATGAATTCGCATCCCGCGGGGCCAGGGAGGTGCATCTTGTGGAGAAAGATGTGAAACATATTGCCGTAATAAGACGTATAATAAAAGATATAGGCTTCACTAATATCAAACCAGTCCATATCGATGTAAAGGCTTTCCTGAAAACCTGCACACATAAATATGATATTGTCTTTGCCGATCCGCCTTACGAACTCAAATGGCTAAGCGAAATTCCCGATCTGGTAACCTGTTCAGGAGTAATAAAGGATGACGGATTCTTCATTCTAGAGCATCCCCGCAATATAAATTTTTCAGATCATAAGCTTTTCTTCGAGCACCGTAACTACGGAGGAGTCAACTTCAGCTTTTTCAGGACTGCTGATACAGATCGTTAATATTTGCTCCGGAAAGCCCGAGCATCATTAGCACCCCACGCAGAACAGCGAGTTCTGTTGA
Source organism: Bacteroidales bacterium (assembly GCA_025454755.1). GTDB lineage: Bacteria > Bacteroidota > Bacteroidia > Bacteroidales > VadinHA17 > LD21. The sequence continues at coordinate 3,794 of JALONV010000099.1, forward strand.
AGGCCCTTTTAACACTTTCCAGTTTGTTTTACACAATAGATACGGTTTCATCTAATTCTGTATTTATAGCATGATTGGGCTTCAAAAATTATATTGATAAAACTATTATAAAAAATTTGCTTTATATGCTGTTGTTTAATAATTTTATACCTGTAATACTCAGTTAAATAATTGTTTCGCTATGAGGAAGAAGAACAGTTTCATAATTGAGTTGATAAAGAGTCCGCCCTTTATTTTTTTTATTGTCCTGGCAGCGATAATTGTCATTGGCATGATGATAGCCAACCACAGGGAGAAAGTCGTTCAGATGAAGGAGGATGTTTTGTATATTCAGCCAAAGCCGTCTGAATAGTAATAATCTGACCCCCATCTGAAAAAAACGCCTTTATACATAGTCTCTCTGTCACTGCTTACTGCGATAAGTTTATCTTCCTTCTCCCAGCCATACATAAACGGAATTATTGTGGAGAAGAACTCCAGGTTGCCTATAGCATTTGCATCAGTCACATACCAGAAGCAATCTGTTTTGAGAGGCGTTATTTCCAACATCCATGGAAAATTTGAGATCCACGACACCGGAATAAACAGCCTGCAGGTATCCTGCGTGGGATACCAGACAAATAAATTAATTATCAAACCGGGAATGAAGCTCTCTGATCTGGTAATTGAGCTCAGAACAGATACGCTGACTATCAGTGAGGTAAGGATAACTCCTGCGATGAATCCTGCTGTGAGGATAATGAGGAATGTTCTGAAGTACAAAGAGAAGAACAATTTTGAGAACTACGACAAATACACCTATCAGTGCTACCTGAAGACCATTCTGAATCTTAAGTTGTCGTATAATGCTACAGCCCTGGACAGTGCGACAATCCGTAAAAACAAGGATCTGAACAAGCATGCGAGCTTCATCTCCGAATCAATGATCAAATCATCCACGGTTAACAGGAGAACCGAGAATAAGGTAATTGCCGTCAAAACATCGGGATTTCAGAATCCACTCTTCGGACAGTATTTTGTATCGGTATTCCACCATTCAATCTCGTTCTACAAAAACAATATCACTCTCTTTGCAATGCCGGTCTCGGAAGATATGCCCAGCTCAGAATACCTGAGTCCTGTCTCCAATGAATGTATAAGAAGCTATAACTTCGTTCTTGAAGAAACGTATGTGAATCCGGCAGATACTTTATATTTAATTGAATTCCACCCTAAGAAAGGATCCAACTTCAATGGTCTGAAAGGCCGATTGTATATCAGCTCGAATGGATGGGCAATAAAAAATATTGTTACAGAACCCTACGAAAAAGGACTGATAGATTTCAGGTTCCGGCAGGATTACGAATTCATAAACGGAAGATGGTTCCCTTCAGCTCTTGACGAGGAGATTGGATTCGTCTCGATGAAACTCAATAAAAACATACAGGCTGTTCCGGTATACCTCATAACCTCAAGGATCAGTGAGTTAAGTTTCGATCCCGACATCACCGTTGATTCGATCAATTTCGAAAAAGTCTACCTGGATGAAGAGTTAATAAAGAACAGCGAATCAATAATCAAAAATGCACGAACGGATTCACTTACAGCCATCGAGAAGAAAACTTACCAATTCATGGATTCAATAGGAAGGAAGTTCAATTTTGATTACTGGGCTGAGCTTTACCCGAACATTAGCGCCGGAAAGATTCCGGTGAAATTCATTGACATCAGTCTGGAAGAGTTCTTCAAAAACAATGAATATGAAGGAACACGTCTTGGACTGGGACTGAGCACCAATGATAAATTCTCCAGAATCATATCGCTTGGAGGATTTGCCGGCTACGGCATTAAAGACAAAGAATTTAAATATGGCGGGCATATCACCTTCAACCTTGATGAAGAACATGGGGCAGAGCTAAAGCTTTCTTATCAGAATAACCTGAAGGAACCAGGTCTTGATCAGCGCGGGGAGTTCGACATTCTCTCATACAGCGCTTACCTGAGGGATTACCTGGCATACCGGATGGATAACTTCATAGAGGAAAGGGCTGAATTCAGCTTCCGGGTCTTCCGCTATCTGAAAATCGCATCCTCGGTAAGCTTCAGGGAGATTTTGCCGACCTATGAATACGAATATCAAGGCTTGCCGCTGATGGATTATCTTGCTGATGAGATCAAAGTATCTGCCAGGTATGCTTTCCGTGAAGAGATACACATGTTTGGCAATCAAAGAATTGTATTCTATGCTGGCAATCCGGTACTCAGCATCGACTACAAAAGAGGCGTCGATCTTTTCGACCGCGACAGCTATAATTATAACCGTATTGAGGCTGCCCTGGATGTTACCGCGTACAAGGGAAGGATCGGACAGACTGATTTAAGGGTTGCCGGAGGCTATATAAATAAGCCCCTTCCATACAGTCTGCTTTTTACCGGGGAAGGGAGTAAGAGCAAATATCCGCTCCTTATTGGCAACACTTTCCAGACGATGAAGCCCTATGAATTTTTATCAGACCGTTATGTGAACATCTTTTTCTCGCATAATTTCGGTTCGTTACTGCTTGAGACGCCGCGTTTTAAACCGCGACTGATAGTCTCAACCAATGCAGGATGGGGAACATTAAGAAATGCATCCGACCATAATATAGATTTCAGGGTAAAGGATAAGATTTATCTTGAATCAGGCCTGCTGATAAACAATATCATAAGGTTTAAGATCTTCAACCTTTATTATATAGGTTTTGGCGGAGGGGCATTTTACCGTTACGGCTATTATGGCTACGACAAAGTATTCGACAACCTGGCGCTGAAGTTTTCGGTGACAATTGCACTGGAATAGAAAAGCGCGGACATGCATAAAACTTATTCGTCCATCAATTTTTCTGCTAACTGTTTTTAATAAAGAAAATTTGTTTATTTTTGCACCGCATAAAGTGTTGGTGCGGTAGTTCAGTTGGTTAGAATATCGGCCTGTCACGCCGAGGGTCTGCCACAAAATCCGCAAAATCTGCCACAAACTTTTTCCCTTCTTTGGCATACAATTCATATCACTGAAAAATAATATTTTTTGTTCACAAATTGATTGTATTTCAGCCTTTATTTAAAATTCTTGTAAAAAATTTTAAAAAGTCAATTTTGGCCAAATTTTTCTTTTTTTTGGGATTTTTTTTTGTTTCTGATTTTATGATCAGATCTGAATAATCCGGGTATTTATATAAAATGAAAAAATAAAATTACCGGTAGAATTTTTCTTTGCAGCACCCCCAGTCTACATATACGGGGGGTACCCAGGGGGGAGTGATACCGGGGGATAACCTTAAATTACAGATTATGTTGGCAACATTCCTGTTTTTTAAAATTATATCAGATGGCGAACTCTGTGCATAAAAACAAATATTAATGCATAAATTTAGATATTTTACGAGGTTGAAGCATAATATTAAATATATGCCTATGAGGTTCTCTGACTATTTACCTAAAGTAAATACATCTTGAAAAATAGACTGAAGTGCTTCAATTTCATCATCTTTTAGCATAAGGAATGTGTTTCTTCTCCTTTTTGGAAAGATTCCGCTGTTCTGATGAGTAAACCGGATAAATAAATCAATTAACTTATCAGGCATGTCGACTTTCTGCTTCATTAATTCTTTAGCCTCATCATAGTTTTGCAAGAAATTTAATTCGTTTGGAAGGTCCTGTGATATAGTCGTTTTAATTACAGAACATAAATATTCAGTTTGTGCTGTGAGATCGGGGAACCGGAAAAATCCTTCAACCTCAGAGACATTTAAAACGGTTAATTTTTGTTTTTTGTCTTTGGTGTACTTAATTATCTGCATAATTGGTTTAGAATAGGCTTCAAGAGCATCATCGTAAAGTTTCAAATTATTAACCATATGAGCAGAAACCGGTATTATCATTCCTGGAGGTAAGAAATTATCTCTCGACAAAAAATCGTGAATTAAAAATCTATGAATTCTTCCATTTCCATCTTCAAACGGGTGAATAAAAACAAATCCAAATGCTACAGCAGTTGCCCGGATAATGGGATTGACACCTTCCATTCTAATGGCAGTATTTGAAAGATCTTTCATTAAATCTGAAAGAAATTCCGGCGGTGGACAAACGTAATGAATGGTTTCATCATAATTCCATGTTGTCTGGCCAATATAATTTTGAAAATCCCGGAAGCCTATCGCTGCAAAACGTGGATCAACAATCTGATTCTGTAACATTACCAATGATTCCTCACTAAGCAGATCTCTAATATCTTTCTTACCAGCATTACTCAATAAACTTACAAATCTTTCAATACGTTCTGGTGTTGGTTCTTCTTTTTCGATTTGGTAAGATGAACGTGTTTCTTTTTTATATAAATAATTATTAGCCCGGGTTAATACCTCAGGGGAATAGTTTTTTGATAGTTCCCTGAGCATCTCAGGATAATCAAGTTCAAGTGCTTTTGTAATGGAAATCGTTTTCTTTATAGTAGGACAAAAACACACATCACCTAATAAATTATAGTTAATTCGCCATCTTGTATTCTTGACAAGAACACCTGTAAAATAACGTTTTGAGTCTATTAAATCTACATAATTTATGCTTGGTCTGTCTTTAATGGGAAGGCGTTCCCTGGTTAAGAATTCGTACCAAAATCCAATCTTTCTGGAATATTTGGAGTTTGGTGCAGATTTTATATATTCAACTATATCTGTTTTAGGGATACATTTTAAAACAGCCTGATAAAAGCTCATTTGAACATCATCATATTTCAGAGCAAACTCCAAATGGCTTAAAGGATTATCTGCTTTAAGTGCATATTGAGCCTTCTGATAAGTTTCTATTATTGACCCATCCAGCAGGATATCAACTTTTGATCTTGTACCAAGATAAGATTCATGAGACAATTTAATATTTGGAAGCTGAAAGGTTTTTTTTAACCACGTACTCCCTATAGGTTTTTCCGACATACGCCAAATATTTTAAAATTTAAACCTTTTGCATAAAATCATATTTTATTGCATAAATATAGTTATATTTTAGATATATTGCATAAAAACGAATATTTTAATTAGAGATAGCTGCTAAATAGTTATGTAGAAGACCTTCTTTCAGCTGTATAAGCCGGTTATCTTCACTAGTTCTAATTGAGAAATTAGACCATATTGCAGATAATTAGAGATATAACACTGACAGTAATGGCCAATTCCCCATGATAAAATATGGTCAAAGTCGCTGGATTCCCCAAATATTCAGAAAAACAGTAGTATCCCTTTTTAGAGGAGGCTTACAGTAATTTTTATTTTAAAGACGATTTCATCTGCTAAATCAACCTTTCCCTACTATGTTATCTAATTGATGCCCTCCAGAAAGCATGGATGAGAAAAAGATAGATATTCAATAATAACGATTAAAGTCTTCATCAAGTTCTTTAGTCAGTTTATTACCATACTTAAACTTAAAGGGATCTCAAATTCTTATCAAGCAACAATGAAAAAAGTTATACAAAGAATCATAAGGCCGAAAGTTATTCGTGAGCTAGTTAACATTAATGCAACAATGATTGTTATAATGAAGGTTATGACCTCCTTTCAGCTCAGGAAAATCGAGGTGAGGTGGTTTACTGATTTGTACATAATGAATAATGGCACACAATCATTCTCATAATTATAATATTAATCTTGGTAATGCCTTTAAAACAGGCATTACCATTAATATTATTTTCATTGTAGTTGAAGCTCTGTTTGGTTTTCTTTCAAACTCTATGGCACTGATAGCCGATGCCGGCCATAACCTCAGCGATGTCCTTGCCCTTGGATTCTCATGGATTGCAGTCATTTTATCTCAACGAAAACCTACGTTGAAATTTACTTATGGATTTCGTCGTTCAACAATACTGATCGCTTTGCTTAATACAATTTTATTGTTGGCAGCTGTTGGTTTTATTGTATACGAGACTATTGAAAGACTAAAAAAACCAGCTGAGATAAATGCAAATAGCGTAATGATTGTAGCAGCATTAGGAATTGGTGTAAATGCGTTTACTGCATGGTTATTTATGAGGGGAAAGAAGCACGATCTTAATATCCGCAGTGCTTTTCTTCACTTCGTGTCTGATGCGTTGGTATCCCTGGGAGTTGTAGTAGCAGGTATTATCATGGCTTTTACCGGGATACAATGGATTGATTCACTGGTTTCGTTTGCAATAATTGTGGTTATCCTTTATAGTTCTTACCACCTTTTGATAGACTCAGTCAATCTTGCACTTGATGCGGTTCCGGAAAATGTGAACATTGAAGAGGTTCGCGGATTTCTCGAAGAACTGCCTGAAGTTTCAGGCGTACATGATCTTCACATCTGGGCATTAGGCACTACTGATGCTGCTTTGACAGTCCATCTCACAACGTGCGAACAAACAGATGTCGGTTTTATTATTTCAATTCAGAATCAGTTGCATGAACGATTCGGAATTGAACATGCTACTATACAAGTCGAATTTGGAAGCAAAGAAGATTGTGGAATTAAAAACTAATTCTAACTGTTCTAATAACAATATACTATGAAAGTTGCAGTCTTTAGTACCAGATCATACGACATGGAATTCCTTGACAAGGCCAATATTGAAAATAAGCAAGAATTGGTTTATTTCGAATCTTCTCTGAAGCAAAAAACTACACGTTTAGCCGAAAATTTCGACGCTGTATGCGTATTTGTTAACGATGCCTTAACAAAAGAAGTAATTGGAAGTCTTGCTGACTTAAAAGTAAAACTTATTGCATTGCGTTGTGCCGGATTTAATAATGTCGATATTGCGAGTGCCTGTAGTAATAATATAAAAGTCCTCAGAGTTGCTGCATATTCACCAACCACCGTTGCTGAACATGCTATAGCATTAATTCTTACCCTAAACCGGAAAACACATAAAGCGTATAATCGGGTGCGTGAAGGTAATTTTTCGATAGAAAGACTCATTGGTTTTGAACTCTCTGGCAAAACCGTTGGTGTGGTTGGAACCGGCAGGATTGGTTCT
>JALONV010000100.1 GCA_025454755.1 Bacteroidales bacterium
GCATCGGTGGCTGCGTAAACCTGCTGAGCTTCTGTAAGCTCTTCTGCTTCCCAGTCGGTTACCTGCTGCCGTTTTGAGATCCGGAATCCCAGCACAATGGCGGTGAGCTTTTTCAATCCCGAACTCTGGATGCCGAAATTCTTGACGTATTTCTGAAGATCGACAAATCCGTCAGGATTGAACCGTTTTATCTTTTTCAATACTTTTATATCGTCATGAATTGCGACCCCTGCCTTTATGATACCGGGATTTCCAAGTAAGGCAGCCAGTTCATCGGGCAATCCGATCCTGTTGATCCTGAAAAGACATGCTATTTTACCTGTCGATAGTTGTATCAGAGATACCTTGTTCCTGTGCCCTTTCCTGAAAGAAGGCCTGGTTTCGGTATCGAAACCCAGTATTTTCTCATGCTTCAGCTCAGGAATCACCCTTTTGAATACGGCAAGATCGTCGACTACAACTATCTTCCCCCTGAACCAGGAGAGGTCGTACTCCTTGATCTCCTCCACCGTTATTGTTTCCTGGAATTTATTGTTCATCATTCGCCTCTTAAATCTTTCTGTCTCTTCGAAATAAACCATTCATCAGTGTCCCGCTTTTCATCTTTGTCTGTATTCTCAATAGCGTCTTCAATCTCCTTCCCGGAATAGAGAAAACCATGAATTGCCCTGATGGTATTCAGCAACTTTTCTCCCCATAGAGTCTCAAAGTTCATCCGGCATTCCCAGACAGCATCATTCATCACCTCTTCGGTTCCTGTCTGGTAGAGGAGAATGAAGTCCTTGAGATCCTGGTATATATCAGCCATATTCTCCGATAATGTCACAGGAACCGGGATGCCTGAGTCATCGAGCTTATCCCCCATTTCTGCGGAAAAATCATCTGCCGTTCCCAGCCTCCGTTTTATGGTATCATGTATCCTGTTCCAGTCGGTTTCGGCAACAAACTTCTCATTCCCGTCTTCAAAAACAGGTTCGAGAACAGGCAGCAGTGTTGCTTTGAGATACAACAGCGGAAGTATCCGCTGCATAATCTTGAGCATCTCGTCTCCTTTCAGCTCCAATGCATGCTCGGCATACTTGCAGTATTCGTTGGCAACAGCTACAAATTCAACAACATTATGCGAATAAACAGGATCAGAGTTATTATCCATTGCTTGTGTAAAATTGATCTGCAAAAATAGACATTTATCGCGAAAACAGATCAGCTTCTCTCCAGCTGAGGAGATGTTTGTCGTCGATGACTATTTTATTATGGTCGAGAAGCCATCGGAGCACCTTGATGACTTTGTCCTCCGGATGTCCTACTTTAGTGACAAGTTCCTGGGCATCAGCCTTACGGCCGGTCAGCACCTCCTTTATCTCATCCAGGATCAGGTCGAACTCATATTTGCTCAGATCGAGCTCGTTTCTTTCGCGGCATACATCACAAACACCGCATCTGTCGGCTTCCTCTCCGAAATAGTCAAGCAGTGTGACCGATCTGCATTTAGTATTGTAATCGGCATAGTCGATCATCCTGTTCAGCCTTAAGATATACTTCTCCCTGACCTGCAGGTAATTTTCCGCAGAGATCATCAGCGCTTTCCGTTCAAGCCTCTCCTCGGTGAAGATTACCAGGGAAGTTTTTTTACCGGGGATGTACTTAATTATATTCAGCGATGAGAGCTTAACCAGAAACCTGTAAATGTTGTCCCTTGTGAGTGCGGATTTCCTGGCCAGGGTATCTTCGTTGACTGCCACAAATTCTGAGAACATTCCCGTATATGACCTGAGGAGCAGTTTTATGAATCCGTCGAACGACTCGTTCGCCACCTGGAATTTGTACAGATCGTCGCGGCCTACAATAAAATGCACTCTTGAAGGGTTGTTGATCTCCTCGGTGAATTCCACATAGCCTTCCCTTTGCAGGAAGCTGAGGCTATTATATGTTTCAATGACCGGAAGCCTGTATTTCGACACGAAATCAGCCATATTGAAATCGAAAACATTATCCTTGCCTGCTCCCTGTGGTACATTCAGATAATTGCACAGAGCCTCATACACATCCTTGATCTTTTCCACGGGAGGGAACTTTCGCCGCAGCGATTCTTCCAGACGGCTTTTATCTGAAGGAGAGTAAAGAAGCACTGCATAGGACTGCTTGTTATCGCGGCCTGCCCTTCCGCTCTCCTGGAAGTATTCCTCGATTGAATCAGGCATATCCCAGTGGATCACGAAGCGCACCTCCGCTTTGTCTATTCCCATTCCAAATGCATTTGTGGCAACTATCACACGTGTTTCCCCTCCTGTCCATGATGTATGCTTTTTATCGCGAAGCTCAATCGGCAGACCGGCATGGTAAAAGTCAGCGCTTATTCCGTTTGACACCAGAAGCTCAGCGATCTCCTTGCTTTTCTTTCTGCTCCTGACATATACGATGCCGCTCCCATTTACCTTATGGAGTGTCTTGATGAGATAAGTCCCCTTGTCTTCAGCCTTTCGCACCAGGTAAGAAATATTCTTCCGTTCGAAGCTGGTTCTCAGAACATTCTTCTCCCTGAACTCCAGCCGGGTCATAATATCTTCAATAACAGCCGGTGTTGCTGAGGCAGTTAGTGCCAGGAATGGCACCTTCTCCGGTATAAGCTCCCTGATTGAAGCTATCTTCAGGTAAGATGGCCTGAAGTCGTAGCCCCACTGCGAAATGCAATGCGCCTCATCAACAGCCACAAGATTCAGGTTCAGTCTCGGAAGCCTTGCCTGAAATAACCTTGTCGATAATCTTTCAGGTGAAATGTATAGGAACTTGTAATCGCCGTAAATACAGTTATCAAGCGCAATGTCAATCTCTTCGGGAGATATCCCTGAGTGAATAGCCATTGATTTTATTTCCAGGCTGTTGAGGCGGTTTACCTGGTCTTTCATAAGAGCTATGAGCGGAGTGATGACGAGGCAGATCCCTTCCATGACTATTGCCGGCACCTGGTAAGTCAGCGACTTGCCGCCGCCGGTAGGCATCAGTCCCAATGTATCCTTCCCTTCGGCGACAGATGCAATTATTTCCTGCTGAAGAGGACGGAACGAGGTGAATCCCCAGTACTTTGTCAATACCTGCTTATATGGCTCAATATTCATATATACAAAAATACTATTATTCGGTTAAGTTGCAGGTTGCTGGCCACCTTTGCTACATCCTACGCCAAGGCTACGGATGTCAAAGAAAGCTACGGTGGCTAAAAGTTGCTTGTTGCTGGTTATCCGATTTTTTCTTAATTTGCGCCATCAAATCATAATACCCTTTCCGATGCCATTCATCAAAGATAAAATCCTGTACGAAGGCCTTACATTTGACGATGTTCTGTTGATACCTTCATACTCAGAAGTGCTTCCCAGGGAAGTAGAGCTGAGTTCCATGTTCACAAGAAATATAAAGATAAACACTCCGATTGTTTCGGCCGCAATGGATACCGTTACAGAAGACGATCTTGCAATAGCCATTGCCAGGGAGGGCGGAATTGGCGTCATTCATAAGAATATGACCATTGAGAAGCAGGCTTCGCAGGTTAAGCGTGTGAAAAGAGCAGAGAATGTGATGATACTTGACCCGATAACCATTGGTCTTGACGGAACCGTTGCCGAGGCAATAGCTCTGATGACTGAATACAAGATCGGAGGCATTCCCGTGGTTGACAGGAGCGGGATACTGAAGGGTATTGTAACCAGCAGGGACCTGAGGTTTGAAAACAACCGTAAACGCAAGATCACCGAAGTGATGACCACCAATCTCATCACCACCAATCATAAGACCACTCTTGAGGCAGCATCAAAAATACTTCAGAAACACAGGATAGAAAAACTTCCAATGGTTGATGAACAGGGCAAGCTGGTTGGCCTGATAACATATAAGGACATTACAAAGAACAAGGACCGCCCCAATTCATGCAAGGATGCCAATGGACGTCTGAGAGTGGCGGCAGCTATAGGAATCGCTGCAGATACGGCAGCGAGGGTCGAAGCGCTCATAGTTGCCGGAGCTGATGCAATAGTGATAGATACGGCGCATGCGCATACGAAGAGCGTCATTAAAATTCTCAGGGAATTCAAGAAGAATTACCCCTCTGTAGATGTTGTTGCAGGCAATATCGGTACAGGCGAGGCAGCAAAGAAACTTATCGATGAGGGCGCCGATGCTGTAAAAGTCGGCATTGGTCCCGGTTCAATATGCACCACCAGGGTAATTGCAGGTGTAGGCATACCACAGCTTTCGGCTATCTATAACGTAGCAAAGGCAATCGAGGGATCAGGAATACCTGTTATTGCTGACGGGGGAATAAGATATTCGGGCGATATAATCAAAGCGCTTGCTGCAGGAGCCGATTCAATAATGGCAGGATCACTCTTTGCCGGTGTTGAAGAATCCCCCGGAGAAACTATCATCTATAACGGACGTAAATTCAAGGCATACAGGGGAATGGGATCCCTGGAGGCGATGCAGCAGGGTTCTAAAGACCGCTACTTCCAGGATATGGAAGACGATATCCAGAAGCTCGTACCTGAAGGTATTGCCGCAAGAGTGCCATACAAAGGGACTCTCGAAGAAGTGATCTACCAGATGACCGGTGGGTTAAGATCAGGTATGGGATATGTCGGGGCAAAGAATATCAGCATACTTAAAAAGGAAGCAAAATTCGTACGGATAACAAATTCCGGTATTATTGAAAGTCATCCACATGATGTCTCAATAACCAGGGAATCTCCCAATTATAGCAGGAAATCATTTGAATAACAGGTCTATCCGGGCTCAATGAAATCCCTATCTCTGTTGATTACAGCACCATTCCTGATTACTGTTGCAATTAATGCGCAGTCGCCGGATGATAAGGTACTGATGACCGTAGCCGGGAACAAGGTTACAGCCGGAGAATTCATCAGGATGTATAAGAAAAGCCTGGAACCCGGCAAGCAGGGCAATATTGACGAATATTTACAGCTTTACACAACCTTCAAGCTTAAAGTCGCTGATGCCATAAGCGAAGGCATTGATACAACAAGGGCATTCAGGAACGAACTGAATGGTTACAGGACCCAGCTTGCGCAAAACTACCTTACTGACACCGAGGCAAAGGAAAAACTTCTGCAGAAATCATATCAGAGATACCTGACTGAAATAAATGCATGGCATATACTGGTAAGCTGTCCGGAAGGTGCCAGGCCGCAGGATACTCTCACTTCCTGGCAGAAAGCAACTGATGTAAGGAACAGGATAATTGCCGGTGAATCTTTTGAACAGGTTGCCAGGGGTACTTCAGATGATCCTTCAGTGAAAATAAACGGCGGCAACCTTGGATTTTTTACCGTCTTCCAGATGATCACTCCTTTTGAGGATGCGGCATACACCCTGAAAAAAGGAGCTATCTCCCAGCCGGTAAGGACTCCTTATGGCTATCATATAATAAAAGTGGCTGACAAAAGAGCATCCAGGGGAAAGATCCTTGCTGCCCATATCATGAAGGTTGCGCCTCCCGGCACCGGAGAAAAGGAGGCTAAGGCTGCAGAAGATGCGATAAATGATATCTACAGGCAGCTCCAGGAAGGCGCCTCATTCAGCGAGCTTGCCTCAAAATATTCCGATCATAAACAATCAGCTGCCCGGGGAGGAAAACTTGACTGGTTCGGGACAGGTGAACTTATCCCTGAACTTTCCGAAGCTGTTTTCGCAATCAGGGATACAGGAAAATATTCAAAACCTGTCAGGACAATCTATGCATGGCATATTTTAAAACTGCTCGACCGCAGGCCTCCCGGAACATTTGAGGAAACAAGGTCGTTCCTTGAAAGCAAGATTAACCAGACATATCTCAATTCACTCAGTAAGAAATCTTTTGTCGAGAAGCTCAGGAAGGAGTATAATTTCAGGATAAACCAGAATGCCCGCAACTGGTTTGTGGCCAATACCGATACCCTGATCATAAAGGGTTTAGCCAAATATAACAGAGAAACGATGCCTGCAGGATCTCTTTATTCATTTGCCAATCAGTATCTTGCAACAAAAGATTTTGCTTCCTACATTGAGCGCAGAGGTTCAATGATCGTAACTGATAATCCGGAATACTTTATAAAGCAATCTATTGAAGCAAGGATCTCCGATCAGATAATAAAATATGAAAACTCAGTTCTGGAGAAGAAGTATCCCGATTTCAGGTATCTTATGACAGAATTTCATGACGGTATCCTGCTTTTTGAGATATCCGGAAAGAAAGTGTGGAACAGGGTTCAGGAAGATTCCCTGGGACTCAGGGTATATTATGAGGATCATAAAAAGGATTATCTTACAAAAAGGGCGATGTATGCAAAAATATATACGCTCCGTTCCCCGTCAGGTGAGAAAAAACTCACTTCGGCTTACAAAAAATATTCCCGCAAGCCGGAGTGTGATTCCCTGTTGCTGAAAAAGTTCAATAAGAACAGCGACTCCCTGCTTGTTATCAGGGAAGGAAGGTTTGAATCGGGTGACGACAGTAGTATCGACAAGATCCGGTGGGTAACAGAACAACAATCGGTGAAAATCGATAACTTCCCATCAATTGTTTCCGTGAAGAAAATCTATGAACCCGAACCTCGTCCTTTTGAGAAGGTGCAGGGTGAAATGATGAACGCTTACCAGGAATATCTCGAGAATGAGTGGGTAAGACAATTAAAGGAAAAATATACCGTTAAAATTGACAATCTTGTTCTTAATGAGATTAAAAACCAGATCAAAAATGAGGCTTCTGACACTCCTGGTGATCATTGCTTTTGCTGCAGGATGCGATAAACGAAGCAGCTCTCCAAAAAGAATAGCTGTTGCCAGGGCTGGCGATGCAGTACTTTATCTTGACCAGATACCAAAGCTTCAATCCGGAACAACAACGGCTGACAGTTCCGCAATAGTCCAGGATTACATAAATAAATGGGCAAAGAAAGAGCTTATGTTCCAAAAGGCAGAAGAGAACCTCTCACCAGAACTAAAGGAGGAGATTGACAGTCAGCTTGAGGATACAAGGTCAAACCTGACGATATACCAGTATCAGCGTCAAATGATGCTTGAGAAAATGGATACGATCATCAGCGATGCTGAAATGGAGAATTACTATTTCTCAAACAGCCAGAGCTTTACTTTAGGATATCACATTGTAAAAGCCCTCTTCATCAAGCTTCCTTTTGAAACTCCGAACCTCAGCAGGATCAGGATGCTGTCTCGTTCAAATGAACAAAAGGACCTTCAGGAGCTTGAATCCATCTGTTATCAGTTCGCTGACAGGTTCGAGGATTTCAATGAGAAATGGGTGCCGCTTGACAGGATTTCAATAGAGCTTCCCTATGAAATAAATAACGAAGAGTACTTCCTGAGGAGAACGACTTTTTATGAGACTACAGACTCCATAGACAGGTATTTCGTAAAAATACGGGATTACAAGCTTAAGTCCGCGACAGCCCCATTCGAATATGTAAGGGAAGACATAAGGAGGATGATATGGAATACCAGGAGGCTCGAGTTTATTCAGAATCTTGAGAACGGGATATACAATAATGCAATTGAAGAAAACAGGTTTACAATATTTAATAACTGATCAGGGATGAAAATAGGTTCAAGATTGTTGCTGGGACTGGCTCTGTTGCTGCTTTCAGGGATCACACAGGTAAAATCACAGCAGGTGCTAGTTGAGTCGGTGGCAGCCATTGTGGGGAATGAAGTAATATATCTGTCGGATATTGAGAATATGGCTGCCGATGCCAGGCGCAGCGGAAATAAAATGTCGATGGATGACCTTCGCTGCGAGATACTCCAGCAGCTGCTCGTAGCAAAACTTTTCCTCGACCAGGCAAGAATAGATAGTATAATTGTTACAGATAGCGATATAGAGGGAGAATTGAATGTCAGGCTCAATGATGCTATAAGGAGCGCCGGAAGTGAAGAGGCGCTTAAAGGTTACTTTAAGAAGAGCATGACTGAGATACAGCAGGATATCCGGAAAGTGCTTCTTGAACAGGCAACAATAAGGGAGGTACAGAGGAATGTGGCACAGGGTATTAAAGTTACGCCTTCGGAACTCAAAAAATTCTTTACTGCGATACCCAAAGACAGCCTTCCCGTTATTCCTCAGAAAGTTGAGCTGAGCCTGATTCAGCTCGACCCTCCGCAGAACGAGGAGAATAAAGCAGAAGCACGGCAGAAGCTACTTGATATCAGGGGGCGGATACTTGAAGGTCAGAGTTTTGCCGTCCAGGCAATCATGTATTCGGAAGATCCGGGTTCTGCTTCACGCGGAGGCGAACTTGGCTATCTTATGCGGGGAGAACTTGAGAAACCTTTCGCCGATGCTGCTTTCAGCCTTACAAAGAACACTGTATCAAAAATAGTGGAAACCCGTCACGGATTCCACATCATACAGCTCATCGACCGCAACGGCGACCTGATAAACACCCGTCATATTCTCATAAAATCAAGAGTAAGGCCCGATCAGGCTGCTCTGGCGATGTCAAAACTCGACAGCATTGCTGACCTGGTAAGGAAAGACAGCATAAAATTCGCTGACGCTGCCCTTCGTTTTTCAACCCACAAGGACAGCAGGATAAACGGTGGAAAATTTGTCAGTACGGATCCTTCGGAACGCGATACATGGTTCGCACTCGAGGAACTCAATCCTGAAATGTATATCAAGGTCAGGGACCTTAAGGTGGGTGAGATATCTGATCCTTTCAGAACTACCGATGAGAATAACAATGTTGTCTTCAGGATTGTAAAGCTTGACAGTGAAATACCTGCCCACCGCGCAAATCTCAAGGATGATTATCAGAATCTTTACAATGCAGCCCTGATGAACAAGCAGACAAAAACCTATGACGAGTGGATCCAGAAGAAACTATCAACCACCTACGTCAAAATCAGCGATGAATTCAAATCATGCGAATTTCTCAAGAAAGGATGGTTAAAATAAGGATTATTCTCCTTGTCGCGATCTTATTGCTTCTTTCCCTGAACACACAGCCTCAGGATCCTTCTGCCAGAAACAGCGGCAGAAGAAGGATCGACCTGAAACATGCTGATGATGGTTATGTTATGAGAGACAGGCAAACAGGAAAGGACTGGCAGCGGCTGATAGGAAATGTTGAGCTTCAGCACAAGGAAATAACCATGAAATGCGATAGCGCACATCTCTTTCCTGACAGGAACCAGGTTACGGCATTCAGCAGGATACACATAGAACAGGGCGATACGCTGGATATTTATGGCGATCATCTGGAATATGACGGAGGAACATCGATAGCGGTACTGACCGGCAACGTCGAGCTGATAGATAAGGAGACACATCTGTTTACAAAAAAGGTCATCTATGATGTCAACAACGAAATAGCCCAATATACCGACAGCGGCAGAATAACAAACGGTGATAACACTCTCACAAGCATCAAAGGAATTTATTATGTGAACCAGACTCTGTTTCATTTCAAGGACAGCGTGAAGATCGTCAATCCAAATTATGTGATGACGGCCGATACGATGGACTACAACACGGAAACAGAAACGGCTTTCTTCACCGGTCCGTCGGAAATGAAAGGCGACAGCATTTACCTCTATTGCGAAAAAGGATGGTACGACACTAAAAACAGCCAGACAAGGATCTGGAAAAATGCTCTGATCGATAATAAGCAGCAGATAATCACCGGCGATTCGCTTTTTTACAATGACAGCACCGGGTACGGGGAGTCTTTCAGGAACACAATGATAGCAGATACCAATAACAAAATACTCGTCACGGGCAATTATGCATGGTATTATAAAAGACCTGAGAGGTTCATGGTCACCGACAGTGCCATGTTTATCCAGATAAACAGGGATGATTCACTTTTCCTTCATGCCGATACCATCAGCGCCATAACGGTTGCAGATTCAACACCAAGCGGTTACAGGCTTATGAGGGCATATTACGGGTGCAGGGTATTCAGTAAGGACCTTCAGGCAAAATGCGATTCTCTCTCCTACTCTTTCCAGGATTCAGTAATCAGGCTCTACGTGAATCCGGTCCTCTGGTCAGAAGAGAATCAGCTGACATCAGATTCAATGGCCATTTTCACAATGAACAGACAGGCTGAAAGAATGGAACTCTATAATTCTGCGTTTGTGGTAAGCCAGGTCGATACTCTGAGATTTAACCAGTTGAAAGGAAGATCGCTGATTGGATATTTTAAAAACAATAAGCTTTACAAGATAAACATTGAAGGGAATGGGGAATCGATCTATTATCTGATCGACGGCAATGAAATTGTCGGAAGAAACACCACCCGGTGTGCCAGGATAGAGATATTCGTAAAAGATGGAAAGATAACCGAGATCTATGAATACCAGAGTCCTGAAGGGACCATAGATCCGCCATCAGCATCTCCCGGTCAAAACCCAAAGCTTCAGGGATTCAACTGGTACGATGCAATCAGGCCAAAGCAAAAGCTGGATATATTTAACT
>JALONV010000101.1 GCA_025454755.1 Bacteroidales bacterium
ACAAACATGGCTCTGACACCTTTTGGCAGAGATATTGTATCAATATAATCTGCGAAAATCAGCGTGATCTGCGGGAGATTTCATATTTCCCGCAGATTGACGCAGAAAATAATATATGAAAAACCCTGAAAATGATAAGACTCCCCTGAGAAATCTTGGTAAATATGGTCTTATCAATCATATCTACGGAAAAATTGAATTGAAGAACAAGTCGACTGTAAAAGGTATAGGTGATGATGCAGCAGTCATTGATTCAAATGGAGGGTATACACTTGTTTCGACTGATCTTCTCCTGGAATGAATACATTTCAACCTTATATATATGCCGCTCAGGCACCGGATGCAGGAAATTATATTGTTGGTGCCGACGGTTCCGAGGCAGAGCTTACCTTGCCCTTATAACTCCGCGTTCAGACTTTCTGATAAAACTGAGGATGTAGTCTCTGTCAGCCGATGGCTTGAATTCTCTTTCGACATATTCGAGTGCCTGTGAGAGATTCATGTTATTCTGATAGAGCGCCCTGTATATATTGTGTATTTCATCGATCCTCTCTTTCTCGAAGCCTCTTCTTGTAAGCCCGACAGTATTGAGCCCCATAAATGACAGAGGTTCCCTGTCGGCCTTGATGAAAGGCGGAACGTCAATGCGTATTTTCGATCCGCCGCCGACAATAACATGAGCGCCAATCCTGGTGAACTGGTGAACAAGAGTGCCGCCACTTAGAATTGCCCAGTCTTCTACTTTTACTTCACCTGCCAGACCTGTTGCGTTGCCAATAATGCAATTGTCGCCTATAAAACAGTCATGTCCGATATGTGAGGTGGCCATAAGCAGGCAGTTCTTTCCGACAATCGTTTTACCGATGGCAGCTGTTCCGCGGTTGACTGTGGCTGCTTCCCTTATTGTTGTATTATCGCCGATTTCGGCAGTGGTCTCTTCACCTTTGAATTTAAGGTCCTGAGGTATGCCTGAGACAACTGCTGTGGGAAATATCCTGCAATTCTTTCCTATCCTTGCACCATCTAATATGGTTGCACTGGGACCGATCCATGTTCCTTCATCAATAATCACATTGCCGGCTATATAGGCAAATGGTTCAACTATGACATTCCTGCCCAGTTTTGCCTCGGGATGGATAAAAGCTAACTTGGATATCATTGGGAACTTATTTGTTTTTAATTACCTGTGCAACCATTTCACCTTCTACAACAAGAGTATTTCCGACAAAAGCCTGTCCGAACATTGATACAATCCCCCGCCTCAATGGTTCAGTCAATTCCATCTTAAGTATTACGGTATCTCCCGGAACAACCTTGTGTTTGAATTTAAGCTTGTCGATCTTGAGGAAATAGGATGAATATTTTTCGGGTTCTTCAACTCCGTTAAGAATCAGCAGACCGCCTGCCTGAGCGAGTGCTTCAACAAGCAAAACTCCCGGCATTACGGGTTCGTCAGGGAAATGACCCTGGAAAAAGTATTCATTGAAAGTTACATTTTTTACTCCTACCACTACATTTTCATCGAGGGCTATTATTTTGTCCACAAGGAGAAATGGTGTTCTGTGCGGCAGTCTCTTTTTAATATCTTCAATTGTAAGTACCGGAGGTTGCGTGGGATCATAAACCGGGATGTCGCGTTTTGAAAGAGCTTTCTTCATCTCCTGTCTCATTGACCTTGCCAGCCGCGTGTTGGCATAGTGACCCGGACGCGTTGCAACAACCTTGCCTTTTATCGGATGACCGACGAGCGCAAGGTCGCCCATAATGTCGAGAAGCTTATGGCGGGCAGGTTCATTTGGATATCTGAGCTCAGTATTATTTAAAATACCTGCAGTATGAGTATTTATGCCCGGCCTGTTGAACAGCTTTGCAATACGGTCTATCTCAGACTGATCCACTTCCTTCTCCAGGATAACTATTGCGTTGTCAAGATCACCGCCTTTGATCAGCCCAAGCTTATAAAGAGGTTCAAGTTCATGGAAGAATACAAATGTCCGGCTGTTGCAAATATCTTTTTCAAAGTCCTTTATAGAATCAAGAATTGCATACTGATTGCCGAGGATCTTAGAGTTGTAATCAATAAGAACGTTAATGCTGAAATGGTCATCTGGATAAACGATCAGGTCGACACCATGTTCTTCATCCGAAAAAACTATTTTCTGTTTGACGGTGAAATAGTTTCGATCTTCCTTCAGATCGACAATCCCTGCCTCCTTTATTGCCTTCACGAATGCCAGTGAAGAACCACCCATGATAGGAGCTTCAGGTCCGTTAATCTCGATCAGCGCATTATCGACCTGAAGACCATGAAAAGCAGCAAGCACATGTTCAATGGTCGAAACCGATGCATTATTGTGCACAAGTGTTGTTCCCCTGGAAGTATCAGTTACATGTTCTGCAAGGGCATCAATAACAGGTTTCCCGGGCAGGTCGGTCCTGCAGAATTTATATCCATGGTTTGCCGGAGCCGGCTTGAAGGTGATATTGACATCAATACCAGTATGTAATCCTTTCCCGCTGAGCGTTACATCCTTTGTCAGTGTCCTCTGCTTTTCACTCATTATTTATCAACGTTAAAATTCCGGTTACAAAAAAACAAAAAAAATTCGAACAATCTAAAAAAATGTCCTTTAACTGCATTAATACCAGTCAATTTACTTTAGAACAGAATGATAAACTATTTCTCCCTGAGTGTTTTGACCTCCTTTTCAAGATTGTCGACTCTGGTTTTAAGATCAGGTAATTTTCTGAATATCACTGAAGACTTGAGAAAATCCATATGATCTATTGCCGGCAGTCCCAGCAAGATTGAATTCTCCTTTTTTACGTTACCCGGGACGCCTGCCTTTGCTCCGATCTTTGTTCCGTCAGCTATCCTGAGATGCCCTGATATTCCCACCTGTCCTCCAAACATGCAGTTCTTTCCCACTTTTGTTGAACCGGCAATGCCCGTTTGTCCGGCCATTACAGTGTTCTCACCGATCTCAACATTATGGCCGATCTGAATAAGATTATCGAGCTTCACTCCTTTCCTTATAATTGTGGATCCCATTGTTGCCCTGTCGATTGCGACATTAGCACCTATTTCGACATGATCCTCAATGACAACATTCCCCAATTGAGGTATTTTCATGAATTCAGTTTCCGATTGCGGTGCAAAGCCGAAACCGTCACTGCCGATAACCGTTCCTGCATGGATTGTGCAGCCTTCACCGAGAACACACTCATGATAGATTTTCACCCCCGGATTCAGTGTACAGTTTTTTCCGATGCGTGTATTATCGCCTACGAACACGTGGGGGTATATTGAGCAATTATCACCGATGATGCAGTTGTCACCAATGTATGCATATGCGCCAATATAAACATCTGATCCTACTTTTACCGAAGGTTCGATTACAGCCGTCGGATGAATACCTTTTTTTCTTGGCCGCGTCTGGTCAACAAGCCGGAGAAGCGATGCAAAGGCTTCATAGGCATTTTCAACGCGGATAAGCGTTGCATCTATTTTTGAAGAAGGAACGAAAGTCTTGTTTACCAGCACTATTGACGATTGGGTGGTATAGATATAAGGCTCGTATTTCGGATTGGCAAGGAACGAAAGTGCTCCCTTGAATCCTTCCTCAATCTTTGCGATATTGTTTACGACGGTTTTGGGATCCCCTTCAACTTCCCCTTCGAGGAATCCTGCAATTGTTGCGGCTGTAAATTCCATAGTTTTCAGTTTTTGTTATCTGCATTCTTTGGGATAGCAGAGAAAATACTTTGTGACCCGTTCTGAAAGAAACCTGTGATCAAACATATCAGACACACTTGATATATCGGCGGTCTTCCCTGATTTGAGAAGTATTTTGACTTCTGGTGCTTCAGGGGTATATGCCAGGTTCGATATGCTGTTTGTAAATACATAATATTCTGTAAGTTCCGGATTTATTTTCATAAGTTTGCCGGCCTGAGCTTTCAGGCCGGAAACTCTCTCCTTTGGAAACGGTTCATTCTGCAGTTCTATTGCAAGAAGATCCCTCTTTGTAAGCCTTGCCGCAAGGTCTGAAAGAACTTTGTCGGAATCATCGGCCCAGTATTTTGCCGATACGAAGATATCGGAATCATCGAGCCGGGTGAAATTTGCCGCGACAAGACCAGGTGTGAACCTGCCTTCTTTAAGAAGATCATCGGGACCCAGTTTGTTGTACAGGAAGAATCTCAGGGCAGGCGTCGCATAAAGATCATGCCCTCCTTCAGTAAGTTCCTTTGCCCGCTTGAGTATTTTCACCAGAAGGCTTTCGGAAGAGAGGACTGTTTTATGCATATAAACCTGCCAGTACATCAGCCTTCGTGCTATCAGGAATTTCTCCAGCGAATAGATCCCTTTTTCATCGATGACAAGCCTGTCGTCCACAACATTGAGCATGCGTATAATCCTGTCTGAGCCTACTGAACCTTCGATGACCCCGGTAAAAAAGCTGTCTCGTCGCAGATAATCCAGACGGTCCATATCCATCTGGCTTGCAATCAGTTCATGCAGAAATCTCCTTGTATAATTACCTTTGAAAATATCTATCGCAAGAGATAGCCTTCCCCCGAACTCATCATTGAGCTTTTTCATAAGCAGCAGAGAAAGATCTTCATGCGATATTCCGCTTATTATAGAGCTTTCGAGTGCATGAGAAAACGGACCGTGGCCAGCATCGTGCAAAAGAATGGCGATTAAGGCTCCCTCTTCTTCCTGTTCAGAGATTTGTACTTTCTTGCTTTTGAGTGTCTTTATAGCCTGGTCCATAAGGTATAAGGCTCCAAGACAATGCTGGAACCGGCTGTGGTTTGCACCGGGATAAACAAAGCTGGTAAGTCCCAGCTGCTTGATATTCCTCAAACGTTGAAACCATTGATGTTCAATAAGATCATAGATGAAATCGCCCGGAATGCTTATAAATCCATAGACAGGATCATTGATAATCTTTCTTTTATTCGTGATATACTTCACCGGCAAAAATTGTAAGTTACAAAATTATGAATTTGTTTTTAACAATATTTAATGCAACATTTGAAATAAACTACGTCTTTATACTGTCTTATAATCCGGGATCAGCCTCAATAAAATCATTTTTATGAAGATTGAAATTCAGGGATTGAACAAAATATATCCTAACGGCAACAGAGCCTTAACAGATATTAACCTTGAATTCGGAACCGGCATGTTCGGCTTGCTGGGTCCTAACGGTGCAGGCAAATCAAGCCTTATGAGAATAATTGTCACATTGATGAAACCTACTTCGGGTGTGGTTCTTGTTGATGGAAAAGATATTCAGAAACACAGAAAAGAGCTTCGCAGTATACTTGGTTATCTTCCACAGGATTTCCGGTTTTTCACAGCACTCAAAACATGGGAGTTCCTTGATTATTCAGGTTCGCTTGCAGGCATGAAAAACAGGAAGGAAAGGATGGCTGAAGTCGACAGGCTTCTTGATCAGGTTGGTTTGCTTGAAGTCCGCGACCGGAAAGCCAACAGGTTATCGGGCGGAATGAAGAGGCGCCTTGGTATAGCACAGGCGCTTATAGGCAATCCAGGGATAATTGTTGTAGATGAACCCACCACCGGGCTCGATCCTGATGAAAGGATCAGGTTCAGGAACATTCTTTCGCAACTGAGCCAGAATGATGTCACAATTATTTTGTCGACACATATTGTCGGTGATATTTCTTCAACATGTCAGGGTATGGCATTGCTCAACAGGGGTGAGCTTGTATTCAACGGGAGGCCTGAAGATCTTATAAAACATGCTGAAGGCCATGTATTCAGGATGATGCTTACGCCTTATGAGTATGACAAGGTTAAGGAGCATTATAATGTTATCTCCACGATTCCGGTTGATGCAGGCTGGGAAGTGCAGGTTGTGGCCGACGATGTGCCTGAATTTGACTCCACGCCAATCATCCCTAATATTGAACATGCATATGTATATTTTATGGAGCATAAGATGCATGCTGATATAATCGAATAAGAGACCGGAAATAATGACACTCCTTCACAATATAAGAACAGTTGCGAGGTATGAAGCAACAACGCTCAGGAGAAGCTGGTTCTTCAGGCTTTTTTCAATAGTGTCGCTTCTTATCTTCAGCATTCTGAATATAGGCTTCTTCTCGCCCGTTGGTGATGAATCCTGGGAACTGGTTTCCATACCATCGTCAGTTCCTCTTCTTAACCTGTATCTGCTGAATATTGCACAGTCAATTGTAGTAATATTCCTTGCCGCAGATTTCCTTAAAAGAGATAAAAAAGTCGACACAAATGAGGTCCTTTATACCAGGTCAATGTCGAATCTTGAATATGTAATGGGTAAGACGGCAGGGATTCTAAGGCTTTTCCTGGGACTTGATATCATTATCCTTTTAATAGGACTTATAATAAATATCATTTCAAAGAGCATGACAATCGACTGGCTGTCGTATCTGTACTACCTTATTATTATATGTGTGCCAACGATCCTTTTCAGCCTCGGGCTTGCTTTTATGATGATGTCGCTGATCAGGAATCAGGCAATTACTTTTCTCATTCTGCTTGGAATAGCAGCACTCGACATGTTCTGGCTCTGGTATCGTTTCGGATCATCAAGCATTATTGGATTTGACAACCTGGATATGATTCTTAATCAAAGACTCATATATTTCTTCCTTGGAATGTCACTGGTTCTGGCTACTGTGCTATTATTCAAGCGTTTACCACAGGCAAAGACGCATACGGTCATCTCGGTGGTGTTCATGATTGTTTTCTTTGCCGGTGCCGGAATCTGTGCTTTCAATACATATTCGTCATATAAGGATATCCTTGAAGAAAAGAACCTGACTATTGAAACCGGAAAACAATTTGAAGAAAGAGACTTTGCTTCGCTGACAGATGCGGATATAGATATTACTCATAAAGGAAAGTCGATTGAGGCAACAGCAAAACTGAAATTTACTAATCATAATAACAGGAACCTGACAGGTTACCTTTTTTCACTGAATCCCGGATTGAAGGTAACAGCTGTTGCTTCAGGGGGAAAAGAACTTAAATTCAGTCAGACACATAATATTCTTGAGATTGATCCGGGCAGATTTCTGGTTCCGGGTGATTGCGACAGTGTTGTTATTTCCTATGCAGGCACTATAAATGAAGCATTCTGCTATCCCAATTATATCGACAATATCAAAGAAACGCCCTTCAGGGCTGTGATGCTTAACATTAACAAGAGGCAGGCATTTCTTACAGACAGGTACGTGCTCCTGACTCCTGAAACACAATGGTATCCGGTTCCCGGGCTTAACTATTATCCATCAAATCCGGCAAGGATAAAAGTTGACTTTACAAATTATTCACTTCGTGTAAGAACAGGT
>JALONV010000102.1 GCA_025454755.1 Bacteroidales bacterium
ACCCCGGCCGCAATTGGTATACCTATTATATTATAGATAAATGCCCAGAAGAGGTTCTGCCTGATTGTTTTGACGGTGAGCCTGGAGAGCTTTATTGCCTGAGGTATTTTAGCCAGGTCGGAGGATATAATTGTCATTTTAGCCACATCGATCGCTATATCCGATCCTTTACCCATTGCTATGCTGACATCAGCCTGTGCAAGAGCCTGTGAATCATTGATACCGTCACCTGCCATAGCTACGATTTTTCCTTTTGACTGTAGTTCTTTGATGAAATCGTGCTTATCCTGTGGAAGCATGCCGGCTTTATAGCTGTCGATGCCCGCTTCTTTTGCAATGACTCCTGCACTCTGTTCATTATCGCCGGTAAGCATATGAACCTCTATAGCCAGATCATGCAGTTGCCTTATCGCTTCTTTCGATGATTCTTTTATTTTATCAGAGATCGCTATTACACACAGGACATTGCTTTTGTCAGAAAAGAATGAAACGCTCATTGCCTCTTTCTCCCATTTTTCAGAGGCAGAAAGAAGATCATCATCAACTTTAATTCCCTTTTCATCGATAAGGCGCTTATTACCTGCAAAGTATAACTCTCCATCAATAACTGCCTTTATCCCCCGGCCCGTTATACTTTCGACTGTAACATTACCTGATATGCCGGACATTCCTGAATCTTCAAGATATCTGGCCACTGGAATTGCAAGCGGATGCTCACTGTTTTTCTCAATTCCATGCAGGATCCTGCTGTATTTCTCAACAAAAATATCCTTTCTCCACTCTATAAGCTGCACAACAGGTTCCCCGAGAGTGATGGTGCCTGTCTTGTCAAGCACTACCGCGGTAACTTTATGTGCAGTCTCAAGGCTCTCAGCATCTTTTATCAGAATGCCATTATCGGCGCCTTTGCCTATGCCTACCATAATTGCAGTAGGAGTTGCCAGACCCAGCGCACACGGACAGGCGATTATCAGAACGGTGACTATGGAAAGAAGGCTGTGGATCAGGTTATTGTCTTTTGCCAGGAAGAACCATAAAATACCACTGAGCAGTGCAATCCCGACAACGACGGGTACGAAAACTGCAGCAATTTTGTCAACAAGATGCTGTACCGGGGCCTTGCTCCCCTGTGCTTCTCTTACCATTCTGATGATCTGCGAAAGAAGCGTGTTGGATCCGACTTTTTCAGCTCTGAACTGAATGCTCCCTTTCTGATTGATGGTCCCTGCATATACTTTTGCTCCTGAACTCTTCTCTATAGGAAGAGGTTCACCGCTCAGCATGCTTTCATCTATGAATGTAGTTCCGGAAGTTACTTTCCCGTCAACAGGGATCTTCCCTCCCGGTCTGACAAGGATAATATTTCCAGGTATTACATCACCTGCTCCGATCTCCTCATATTCTCCATTTTCATTTACCCTTGTAACACTTTTTGACTGCAATCCAATTAGCTTTTTCAGAGAGGAAGATGTGTTCGACTTCGCCTTCTCCTCGAGCATGCGTCCCAGAAGTATAAAGGTTATTATAACTGCTGACGCTTCAAAATATACATGACCGCTAATGCCGTCCCTGTGAAACAGGTGCGGGAAGAAAGTGACAAATGCGCTGTATATATAGGCTATTCCGGTGCTGAGCGCAACAAGAGTGTCCATATTGGCGTGACCATGTCTTAATTGCTTCAGGGCACCTGAAGGGAACTGCCTTCCGAACCAGAAAACCACGGGTGTTGCAAGCGCCAGCATAATATAGTTGGCGTATGGAATATCCATAAACAGCATTGCAATAGTCACCAGAGGGATGCTCAGGATGGATGCACCTATGGTGTTAAAAATTGTTTTCCTGAGCTGGCTTTTATGAGCTTCCTCTTTAAGTTCCAGGCTGTTGGCTTCGTCAATAATTATGTCGTACCCAATTGACCGGACAGCCTGTCTCATTTCAGAAGGAGATATATCTTCAGGTGAAAATTCCACATGCAGGGATGTATCTGCAAAATTGACTGATGCTGAATTTACTCCCGGGAGGCTTTTTACATATGCTTCGGTTCTTGCCGCACATGAAGCACAATGCATTCCCGTAACAGGATATATTTTAGTGATCTGAACTTTTGCCGGCATTGGATTTTCTCCTTCTGGTTTGACCTGATAAGGTCATCTTAAAAATTACATGCAATATTATATATATGTAACAGATGACTAAAAGAAAGGTTGTATGACTTGCAAAAAAACCAGATCTGTGATCGGTGCCTGTTTATAATCTATATACATTCCACACACATCCGTTATCAAACTTCTCTGATTTAACCAGCTTAAACTCTGTATTCTTATTAATGTCAGAAAACATCGGATAACACTTTTCACCAACAATGAGAGGATGAACGAGAAGGCTTATTTCATCAACCATTCCTGCATTAATTAAAATATTACCCAGGATCCTTCCCGTATCAGTCAGTATACGGCTTATTCCAAAATTCTCCTTTAACCTGTCTGTTGCCATATTCAGATCGACTTTCTCTTTGCCGGCAATGATAAAATTATAATTCCTGTCTCTGAGGTGTCCAAAATATTCTGCTGGCGTTGATTCTGAAAGAAGAACGATCACATCCCTGCAGAATTCAAATCTGCGGCAGGTATGGAGCATTCCCTTTAGCCTTCCTCCTGAATCGACGATAACCCACCAGGGAAGAGCAGGATTTCTTTCCGGCTGATTGAAATCGGAAGGTTCCTCTGCAGGTATACCATCTCCAAACATCTCATTTCCGGCGATGATGGTGTTTGAACCTATAAGATGGGCATCGGATTTGTAATCGCCTGCGATTTTATAATGTAAAGCCATGTCGGGCATAAACCCGGTCAGGGAGCCATCAAGACTGATCGAATTGTGAATGATTAACTCAGGCATCATTTCATTTCTACTTTTACCAGTCCTTTTAACGTTCCAATCCATACATTATTCTTCGAATCTGTGAAGATTTTACTTACCAGGTTATGTGGTAATTGAGGTCTTTCGTAGTAGGTCCATGATGCTCCGTCAAAACTGCAGGCTCCCTGGTCAACAGTGCCAAACCAGACATTCCCTGACTTGTCCTCACAAATAGTTTGTATTTGATGGAAATATGTCAATTTTTCTTTTTCCATGATTTTTTCCGGTTTGCCTTCTTTATATAAATATAAGCCGCCTCCGGACCCCATAGCCTCTATCCAAAGATTGTTTTTTGAATCGACGAACACAAAGACAGGTGCATGTGTATATTTACCCTGGTCTCCTATGAAAGATATTACTGAAAATGTTCCGACATCCCATGTTTCAAACTTTTTCCCGTCATATCTTGAATAATTTCGCATGAAATGTCCAAACCAGTAATTGCCTTCCTTATCCTTCGACCAGGATAAAGCAGCCTTGGCGCCGAGCCCTGAGGTTTCATCAAACTGAGTGACTTCCTTACCATTGTATTTAAAGATTCCGCGCTCATACATGAACCAGACATCACCGTTTTTGTCTTCAAAAAATGCCGGCGCTGTAAAACGAGCGATTTTAATCTCATCCATCACCTGCCATTTATCTCCGGCAAGAAGACAGATTCCATTTGCTGTGCCGCACCACATTCTTCCTTTAGAGTCTTCAAAGAATGAAAATACGGCGTCTGAGGCAAGACCATCCTTTTTTGTATAGTATTTCCATTGTGTTCTGTCGAACAGACATATCCCGTTGCCATCGGCTGTTATGCCGGTCTTGCCAGTTCCGACCCAAACCATGTTCTTCGAATCGATGAATACGGTTTTAAGATTTGGGAATGATAATCCGTTCTTCCTGTTGTATTCCTTAATATTATCTCCGGTTATCTGGTATAGCCCATCTTCAAAAGTAGCAACCCAGATACTTCCGTTTTTATCTTCAGTAATGCTTAATATGCATTTCCCGTCAAGCAGATTGGACCACTTCTGTGAATTTCCGTTCAAAGAACAAAACATCAGAGAAACAAGCAAGAGAACAAGTTTTTTCATATGGATGCTTATTAAAGGATTGTAAATCAATAATGAATTGAAAACGAACTCTTTATCAAATTTACGAATTGTAGTTTATTTAGTGATGAATATTACAGGGAAAAAGTCAGGGAGATCCCTCACTTCGTTCGGGATGACATAATTGAAGTAGTTAGCAGAAGGGAAGAAGCGGCGGTTCGTAACAAGAATATTTTTCATTGGAAAGTTCTGGTACGAACCGCCGCTTCTTCCCCCCAGTCCACCATAAGAATTCTGTCATTCCGAACGAAGCGCTAGCGTAGTGAGGAATCTTATTCGATTGTCCACCAACTAAATATGTGATGTTGTCATTAGTTACAAAGTGAGGAATCTTAGACACTGACAGGCAAATCTTCTTATGTATAACTGATTGTAAGTCAGATAATACATTTAGATTTCAAAAAATAATCTGCTTTTTTTCAAAAATTTTCTTAAAAACATATGTATTATTAAAAATTAATATTTTATATTTGCAATATATAAGTAAATTAAATATATAAGTTATGATACCATCTGAACTTATTAAAGGCTCGCTTAAGACGATTGTACTTAAGGTGCTTGAAGAAAATGGCCGCATGTACGGTTATGACATCACAAGAAAAGTCGAGGAGGTGACTAAAGGCAAGATTAAGCTTACCTACGGTGCCCTTTATCCTGTTCTTCACAAGCTTGAAAACGAAGGCGTACTTGTAACTGAATCGGAAAATTACAATAACCGCATTCGTATTTATTACAGCCTTACAAAAAAAGGACATTCGGTAGTTGCTGAGAAGGTTAAGGAAATGAAAGATTTCATTGAATCGCTTGAAAGCATAATTAACCTTAAACCCGGACTAAACTATGCCTGAACTATCCTTGTACCATATCGATCAGATAAGCAATGATGTCAGGAAGCAGGAGATAACATTCTCTCATCTGCTTGATGAACTGATCGATCATATATGTTGCGATGTTGAACATGAGATGCAGAACGGGCTTGAATTCTCTGAAGCATATCGCAGGGTGATACAGAAAATGGGATCCCGCAGGTTAAAGGAGATCCAGGAAGAGACACTTTACGCAGTAGACACTAAATACAGACTTATGAAAAACACAATGAAGATCTCAGGCATCGCCGGAACTATTATGTTGGGCTTTGCCGCCATTTTCAAGATCATGCACTGGCCTGGTGCATCGGTCTTGTTGATCGCAGGGGCTTGCACTCTGGCCATTATTTTTCTTCCGTCAGCCCTGGACATTCTCTGGAAAGAGACACATAACAGTAAAAAACTCTTTCTGTATATCTCATCTTATTTTTCAGGAATGTTCTTCCTGATGGGGATCATCTTTAAAATGATGCACTGGCCCGGGGCAAACACTATTATCACCGTTGGAGCACTGATCACTGTTTTTCTGTTTATCCCTGCATTGACCGTCAGCAGGTTCAGGGATCCCGAGGGTAAGTCAAAACATGGGATTTATCTTGCGGGTGCTGCGGGTCTGATCTTTTTTATAGCAGGTATGGTGTGCAGGATTAACCACTGGCCTTTTGCAGAATTTTTCATAATGCTCAGCATCATTGACCTGTTTTTTGTTGTTCTTCCCTGGTACACATGGAAATCATGGCGCGAAGAAAAGAATATAACAGCAATGTTCATTTTCCTGATAATTGGCACTGTATTACTTGTTGTTCCGGCAGCCATGATAACCCTTAATGTTCAGAGAAACTTTGCAGAAGGTTACTTTTATCATCAGCAGCAGGAACAGGAGCTCTATACTTACCTGCAGGAGAATACCCGGTCTCTGTTAGCTGAAAATAAGAGTTCACAGGCATTCCCGGTAATGGAACAACTCCATGGCAGGACCAATGACCTCATTAAGTCAATAAATGCCATTGAACTTAAGATGGTTGCCCTGGCAGAAGGCAAAAAAGGTCAGCCGGCTTCTGACCCGGTTCAGGTAAAACAGACGGCAACAGGACAGCAGATAGATTATAGCCTGGTTCATGATGCTTTCAGCTATGAACCTGTAAACGCTTATTTATTCCCGGGAACAGAAGGTCGCATGGAGCTTGAAAAAGCCATGACTGATTATAGAAACTATGTCACCGGACTGGATTCACTTAACCTTAATGTAAACCTCAGCCTGGTTGCCGATCCTTCTTCTTATCTGCCTGCAGATCCGGAAGAGAACGAAAGGATAACCATGATGACGGGACTTCACTCCCTTGCACTTCTCAGAAATGCCATTCTTGCATTTGAGACCAAAGCATTAACTGAAATTGCCGGCCGGTAACAAACCCACTAATATCTGAAATAATGAAAAACAAAGATTATACTCTAGGACTGATAACCACAGGAATTCTGTTCTGCGGGATATTGTTCAAGGTGCAGCACTGGCCTGGCGCAGCGATCCTTCTTACGATCGGGATCTTCATGACGGTATTTATATTTCTCCCGCTGGCTCTCTATGATAATTATAAAGCTCATGGTAACAGGGAAAAC
>JALONV010000103.1 GCA_025454755.1 Bacteroidales bacterium
TTTTGATCTGGCTATTGGATTTTCAACAAGTCCCTGCCATCCTGAAAGATCTTTCCCGTTGAACATAGGTTTGAATCCTTCATCGTTCAGCATAGTCCCGAGGTACTTATTTATCATCTCCCTGTTGTATTCACTCTCAGGTTCCGCGAGCTTTGAAGCTGCTCTGACAAGAATTTCCCTGACATTCGTACCGAACATTTCGTTCTTTGCACCTGCTGAAGGAAGGGCTATATGCATTGCTGCATTTGCTGCTTCTGCCGATGTTGAAGGATCGTCGAGATAGCCGGCAACAACAAAGAGAGTAAGGTAAGTTTTAAGATTTGCCAGATCGCTGAGGATAGAGTTCTTCTTTTCTGCGTTGAAGGCATATGGCATTATTTTTCGGTAAAGAAGCAGTTTCTGGTCATCTGGTACATTGGATGTTTTTACCTGCCGAACATAACCTTTGAAAGCCTGTTCTTCATAGGTCTTATTTCCGGAAGCACAGATCTCAAATAAAGCTGAAGAAACCGAATAATCTTTCCAGGAAGAGAGTGCCTTGAAACAGAGAGATCTTATTTCAGGGTCTCCGTTTTCAAACTCCTTAAGAACAACATTAAGAGCCTCTCTCCCTCCGGTTTCAGGAAGAATGGGAATCAGCTTTGCTTTTATTTTCTGATTGTTCAGTGCATTCAGTATCTCAGATGATCTTTTTTCAGGATCATTGATCTGTTTCGCTGCATAAGCAATCGCCTCCCTGATGGCTGAGACATGATCCGGTTTATCGGTGGCAGCCAGAAGTTTTATCAGCTCCTCCTGGTCAGCAGGACCGGAAAGTGCAGGAAGAGCCATGAATGCAGCGTTTCTTACAGATTCGTCGTTATCTGAGGTATAAGGGAGAATCTCCGTAAAATAGGCTTGCTGTTTTTTCCATGCCATAACTTCAATTGCGCTTTTCTTTGCGGCCGGAGGGGCATCTTTAAGCACATCTGACAGAAGAGCAACCTCCTGGTTTCCGGCAATTGTTTTATAAGCATTTACAGCAGCTTCCTGATCAGCGGCATCTGGAAATTTTGTCATATAGGTTATAAGGAATGGAGCTGCATTTTTACCGCTGATCTTTGCAATTGCATTAGCAGCAGCAATACGGACACCGCTTTGCGTGTCGCTTAATGCCGCTGTAACAAGATTCAAAACTGATTTATCTCCACGGTTTCCGAGCATTCTGACAATTTCAGCTTTGGTTTCACCGGTTGCTTTTGGGAAGTAGCCAATCCATTTTTCAACAACTATCTGATCTTCTATTTTTGCTGACATATTTATTGCAGCATTGCGGTATTTATCGTCAGGATGAGATGCTGCTTTCAGTATCTCAGGCATTGCAGAAGCACCGTGAAGGTCGGTGTACAATTGAAGGGCTGCAATTTTATTCTGCATGTTGGGTTTGTCATTACATTTGGAAATGAGCAGCTTACATATCCTGTCAGCAGTTTTGACATCGCCATCTTTTCCGATAACTCCGGCATAATCCAGTAATGCTGAGGTTGCTCCTGTACGTTCCCAGCGGTAGGAATAGCTCTTTGCTGCTTTCAGGAGAACCGTATAGGCAAGCGGGCTTCCGCTTTTTGCCAGGGCATTATATGCTGAAGCCTGGGTGTTTACATCTGTTTCCTCAGTCCACGAGATGTACTCCTCAACAGCTTCCTTTGAACACATTCCTGCAAGAGCGTTCATTACCGCTGCAGCGCAGGGAAGTGATCTGTCTTTAAGAGATTCTGCAAGAATATGTTCGGCAGTTTTTCCTCCAATTGCTGCGAGAGCAGAAATGGCAGAAGAGCAGTTTTCCCTGTCGGAGAGGAACATCTTCATTGCTTCTGCTGTTTTATCTCCTCCAACAAGCTGTAATTGTTTTATAAAAAAACCTTTAACACCTGCATCGATTTTTTGTGAAATATTGGAGATACATATCTTCTCCCAGTTTTGCCTTTCATTTTCCTTGCCTGACTGAGAGAGGTATCTTGAGAATGACTCTATCGCAAACCTGAATTTTGTATCGTCACCGGTTCCTGCAGGAATGACCTGATCGCAGATCCTGGCAAGCCCTGCTTCACCGAGAGAAAGCATATCACCCATCAGCTTGTCGAGATATTGAAGGTCATTTGTCGGCAACTGTGCCACCAGGTCAGCGATCTTTGTTTCAAGAGTCCTTTTATCCTGCGAAAAAGAAAGCACAGGAACCATCCACAGTATCAGAACTGCCAGAAGTATATTTCTAATTTTCATTTCTTTCAACTATAAACTTTGACCTGTGTCCGTTTTCTTCATTGAGGGCAAACTTCTTCCTGGTCTTCACCGACACCAATAATGCCTTTTGTAAGCTGGTTGCTGGGGGCTGTATATCCGTGTCTGCCGAATGCATGACGGGGAATTAAGGTAAAAGCTGCAGTGGCCGATGCGGATTTTTTTAAAAAGCCGCATCGGCCCTGATCGTAAAGTTTCATAATACGAACTATTTAATATATTTCATCTGCAGAGGAATCTGCAGATTCTTCTATACTTTTTTTGTGCAATAAAATGATACGGCAAACAGATAGACCATACCTGCCAGAAGGAGTGTCATCCCGACAGCCATATTCGAAAGGTCGCTTAGCCACCCAACGAGAAGAGGAATAACTGCACCGCCGCTTATTGCCATCATCATTAGTCCTGATATTTCATTGCTTCGCGTCGGGAACTTTTCGACTGCTATCGAGAAGACTAGCGGCCAGATGTTTGCAACGGAAAGACCTATCATAAAGACCAGTCCCCATGCCAGTGGTGTAGATTTGACAAGAATTATCAGCAAGAAACACAATATTCCCAATAATGATGTCCACATGAAGAACTTACGGGAAGATATCCTTGTAAGCATAATTGCACCTGCAAAAGTACCGAGCATACGGCCGAAGAAGTAGACGCTCCTGCCCGACTCGGCAGCATTTTGCTCAATGCCGAACTGCTTAATCAGAAATTGTCCGGAATTTGAATTGAAGCCTACATCCACTCCAACCACGATGAAAATCGAGAGCACCATTAAGAGTATAAAACCATTCCCGAGGAGCTTGAATGATGAAGCAAGAGATGCCTTCACTTCCTGCTGTCCGGATTCTTCTATCCTGACCGATCCAAGCCATATCACTGAAAGTATCGATACGATCCCAAAGACAAGAAACAAAAGCTTCCAATCACCAAATTGAGAAGCGAACAATATAGCAAGAGGTGCACCAAGCATTGATCCGATAGCCTTTACAAACTGTGAGAAGCTGAGGAAACTCGATGTTCTGTTTCCGGGAACTACATCAACAAGCAATGGATTTGCCGATACCTGGACAATAGTGTTACCGATTCCCAGGAGAGCAAATCCTGCAAGAACCATTTCAAAAGAATAGAAGAAGTATGGGACCACGAGTCCAAGAGCCGTTACTCCCATCCCTATATTGAGCATAAACCTTTTGCCAAGGCGTGATTGAAGCACTCCGACAGGAACCGAAAGCAGGAAGAACCAGAGAAAAGCTGCAGAGGGAATAAGCTGTGCAAGCGTCGCGCTCAGGTTCAAATCCTTGCTTACACGGTCCACTCCTATTCCAACAAGGTCGACGAAGCTCATTACAAAGAAGCCCATGAGGACCGGGGCAATCTTCTTAAGATTGATTTTCTGATTAGTCATAATATTATTACATTAAGGGAAGTGCGTGTTGAATGGATTTCCAGAATTCATCATCCAGCATATAGGCACTGCCGAGTATTGCGGCATCTTCCTTAAGTGCTGAAAGAGCTACCCGGCAGTTGCATTTTTCCTTCTTAAGAGTCTCTTCAAAGCGATCCCCGAAAAGGTTATAGGCATGTGAAATATTTCCGCCGATGACCAGTATTTCGGCCCTGAAATTCAGAAGGAAAGGCGCCAGAAAGATTGCAAGCCTGGTTCCGAAATCGGTAAACAGGTCCAATGCTGTTTTATCAGTGGCTGCAAGCTCTGAAAGTTCTCTAACTCCTTTCATCTCCTTACCTGTCAGGTTCTTATACTGCCCTGTAAACCATCTTGTCGAAAAGTAGTCATCTGCTATACCATCCCGGTACGGGATATGATAAATGCAGCCCAGCTTCGGCACTTCACTGCCATCCACAACAGGTATCCTTCTGCTTACAAATGCAGAGCCGAAGCCTGTGCCGAGAGTAATTGACAGTGAGCGGTCTGCATCAGCTGCGCTTCCGGCCCATGCTTCACCAACAGCAAATGATGATGCATCATTCATGAACCTGATAAGGAAATCTTCCGGGACTTCCAGGCTGCTTGAGATGGCATCAGTTATGTTCATGCCATAAAGATTCTCATACTTTGTGACGCCCTTTATATAGCTGATACCCTTTACATAATCAAAAGGTCCCGGCATTGCAAATCCGATCCCCTTGACCTGTTCTGCAGGCACCTTGGCCATCGCTTCTGTAAGAGCATTTGCCCAGATTTTTATTATCACATTGGCATGAGCCTGGTTATTAACCTCTCTTCCTGTAAGAGTCTCTTTGAGAATCTTGCCTGTTAAAAGATCAACAGCAGCACAGCTGATATGGCTTCCTCCAATATCAGCACCGATAGCAAGATTTCGCTCCATATACTATATTATAAAAATCCTAAAAATAATCCGTCAATACAGGAGTTGAAAATATCTATTATTGTCGTCATTGCAAAATTTTATAAGCTAAATTTTAAATTTAATCCCCACCGGAGATGATTAAGAAAAAAAATTTATCACCCAATTCCAACAACCTGACAGAATTCATAAAAAAATCGATTTAATTATTATATTTTCGATAGATGATTTTAATGATACTTGCTTTCAAGGAATTCCAAAACTAACTAAATAATCCTATCCATGCCAAAAGTAACAAAAGAAGATGCGCTTCTCTACCATAGCAGGGGCCGTCATGGGAAGGTTGAAGTGATACCCACAAAACCTTATGGAACACAATTCGATCTGAGTCTAGCTTATACTCCGGGAGTCGCTTATCCCTGCCTGGAAATAGAAAAGAATCCTGATGACGCTTATATTTATACCGCAAAAGGCAACCTGGTTGCTGTAATTTCAAATGGAACTGCGGTCCTTGGACTTGGAGATATCGGTACTCTGGCAGGTAAGCCGGTCATGGAAGGCAAAGGGCTTTTATTCAAGGTCTTTGCAGATGTTGATGTATTTGATATTGAAGTTAATGAAAAAGATCCTGAGAAGCTTATCGAGGTATGCGCAAAGATCGCTCCTACATTCGGCGGTATCAATCTCGAAGATATAAAAGCTCCTGAGTGCTTTGAAGTGGAGACTAAGCTGAAAGCCATGCTCGATATACCGGTCTTTCATGATGATCAGCACGGAACAGCGATTATTTCCGGAGCTGGTCTCCTTAATTCACTCGATATTACAGGTAAAAAAATCAATGAGATTAAAATAGTGGTATGCGGTGCCGGTGCTGCTGCAATTTCCTGCTCAAGGCTCTATACATCACTGGGTGTCAAAAGGGAAAACATTGTGATGGTCGACAGCAAGGGAGTGGTTAATACAAAGAGAAAGGATCTCAACAAGTATAAGCTGGAATTTGTGACTGACAGGAATATTGATACCCTGGCTGAAGCTGTAAAAGGAGCCGATCTGTTCCTGGGTCTTTCTGTTGCAAACATGCTTTCAAAGGAGATGCTTGCCACAATGGCTAAGAATCCGGTCGTCTTCGCTATGGCCAATCCAAATCCGGAGATCTCATACGAAGATGCAATGTCAACAAGAGATGATCTGATCTTTGCAACGGGAAGGTCAGACTATCCAAACCAGATCAACAATGTTCTTGGATTCCCGTTCATATTCCGTGGCGCTCTCGATGTAAGAGCCTCAACCATAAATGAGGAAATGAAGCTGGCAGCATCCAGGGCATTGGCAAATCTGGCCAGGGAACCTGTTCCTGCATCAGTTCTGAAAGCATACAATATCGATAAGCTGACTTTCGGGAAAGAATATATTATACCTAAACCGCTCGATCCAAGGCTGATCTCAACTGTCGCCCCGGCAGTCGCCGAAGCTGCTATAAAAACCGGTGTGGCTAAATACCCGATAAAAGACTGGGATGCATACCGGAAAAGCCTCGACAGAAGGACCGGGGAACATATAAAGAAGATAGGGGAAATGATTCTGTAAGACCCCTGGTCATCAGCCGGTTGGCTGATGACCTGCCCCCTGAAGGGGGCTAAAATTCAAGATGATAAATGATTAATGGGGGATTTTCGGGAGTAAAGACAAATTTGTAGAATGAGTAAGATTCATGGACTTGAGTTTTACTCATTTTTGTTTTTTTTAACGGAATATTAAGAGCCAGGACAGAGCTGAATGAGATACTCTGGATCTTCTTCGGAGTTCACACTGCAAATGCTGTCAGAATCGCAAAACGGTTAGCTGTCTCAAGGG
>JALONV010000034.1 GCA_025454755.1 Bacteroidales bacterium
TTTCCGATCGTTTTGGATTAAAGGCCGGATACCGTATACTTGAAGGAGGTGCTGACAATGATGAGGTTTACAATTTTGCTCTGTTCAATTATGCTTCTGCCAGCCTTTTAATATACCTGTGATTAAATTGATTTAAGATATATCTTAAAATGAGTAACCTGATTATTATCTTATATGAGTATTCGGTAAAAAGACTCTTGTGATTTATTATTATCCTAAAGACAATAGGTCATGTAAATGACAGCAGATTCAGGATTAGAACATTTTTTGGAGTTTATTGTTATTATTAATATATTTAAGAGTCCCTGCTCATTGGAAAAACAATACTATTATGTAAATGTACTTTCGAAGCATAATAATGTTTGTGCTCCTCCAGACTGTGATAGTCTTTTCATTGTCCGCCCAGTTCCTGATCTGAGATTCAAACCTGACTGGAGCGACAGGGATCAGATATTTGACAGCATCATTGAGGATTTTTCAGGAAGAACAGAGGAATACACCAGGGAAAATAGTTGATGACATTTATTTCTTAAAATAGATTGAGTTAATGAATAAAATTGTATTTCTGCAATGAAGCCCATAAAGATTGGAGATCAGATTCCTGATTTTTCGCTAAAAGATCAGGATGGGAATCTTCTGGAAATTAGTAATTACCTGGGAAAGAAGAAATTGGTTATCTTTTTCTATCCTCAGGACGGAAGTCTCAATTGCACCAAAGAAGCATGTTATTTCCGAGATCTGTTTGATGTTTTTGAAGAAGCAGATGCTGGTTATTGGGATAAGCAGCCAGTCGGTGGAAAGTCATAAGGAGTTTGCTGAAGTTAACAGGCTGAAATATACTTTGTTAAGTGATTGTGATAATGTTGTAAGGAAACTTTTCGGAGTGCCGGGATGGATGTTCGGATTAATTCCGGGTCGAGTTACCTATGTCGCAGACCGGTCCGGTAAAGTAGTTTATATTTTTGATTCACAGACAAAGATTCAACGTCATGCAGATGAAGCTATGAAGATCTGTCTCCTGCTGAAAAAAACTGATAATGGTAGAAATTGATTTTCCAGGATACAATGCTCAATTCTTCTAATCGTCAGAAACGAATAATTTTAACTGGTTTTTACTCCTGCTCCCCTGACAGATTTGCAATAGGTTATACCGTTACCGTACCAGTGCCCGCAACAAAACTTTGTACCCTTGCCGATAGTTATCAGCAGGCAAAAACTACACCCCCGACTTCGCTCGCCGGTGCACAGCATTCCCTCCCCATATTGCCGGGCCGTTAGTTAATTGTCTGACATCCTGCATACCAGGAGATCATACAACAACTAACCATAACGGGTCAGGATTAGACAAGGATTACAAGGACCAATCCTTGATTTTTACGTGATAAATCTGTGATAAAATGACTAATTTTGTAAAAACATTCACAAATGAGTAATGTTGAACTTAGACATATAATAATTGAGAAGCTATCAAATATCGATGATATCTCATTCCTTAAGGCCATCAAGACTATTGTAGAATCAAAAGCTGATGAAAAAGTCTACCAACTTTCTGTTTTTCAAAAGAAACGAATAGAAGCAAGCCGAGAGCAGTTAAAGAAGGGGCAGACAATTTCAAATGAAGCAGTTAATAAAGAGGTTTTCCAATGGCTAAATTCAAAATAGAATGGTCTATTGAGGCAAGACTGGACCTTCTTGATATTCTAGATTTCTATGTTATTAGGAAAAAATCTGCAGCTTACAGCAAGAAACTCAACTCAAAAATTTATAACAGTACTAAGCTTATTGCTAAACAACCATACATTGGCACTCAAACCGGGATTGACACTGTTAGAGCCTTGGTCACAGGTGATTATCAGATTATTTATGAAATCCCTGGCAACAAAATCATGATTTCGATGATCTGGGATTGCCATAGGGATCCAGAGGACAAAATAATAGATTCAAGGGAAAAATAAATAAATAACCATAACACGGACGGTGCTAAAATTTACAGGCTTCCCGCTTTGTGGGACTACGCGTCCCGTGAAAAGGGAGGTCGTCACATTCTCTGCACTGGCATTCAGGTACTTAAACAGCTTTGTAAAACAATACTAATATAGCTTTTAAAAAATGATAGAATTAAAAAGAAGAATTTCAATAATAATTATTTTAATAATTAATTTAGTTTTTTTAATAAAATACGTCGAGCGTATAACTAATTATTACATAATATTATCTATAATAATTTCAGTTGTATATTACCTGTTTTACCATTTTAGAAATCTCTTAAATACAAAAGAAAATTTTAAAAAAATATTCTTTTATATTGTAATATTAAGCTATATTATTCTTTCAGTATTCCTATTTAATTTAAAACCTCAGTCGACTTTAAATGTCGATAGATATAGTGTTATAACTTCTTTCTGGGATAGTTTTTTTAATTCAGAATATGTATATGATTCCAAATCCCATCTAGGGAACATGCCGGGTCCTATGCCTTTTTATTTTTTATTAGCATTTCCGTTTTATTTAACAGGTGAATTGGGCTATTTTTCCCTGTCAGGTTTAATAGTTTTTGCATTTATTCTAAAGTATTCAAAGCTAAATATTAATAATCAAATTTCCGGAATACTACTTATTACATGCTCAGCATTTTATTTGTGGGAAGTAATATCAAGAAGTAATATTTTTCTTAATAGTACCTTGATTTTATTCTCAATTATATTTTTTATCAATTCATTGAATATGAAAAAGAATAAGCATATAATAATACATGGTGTAATTATTGGATTGATTTTATCTACAAGAAATGTATTAATTTTGCCATTTATTGTATTGTTCCTTTATATCCTAAAAAATAAAATTTATCATGTAAGTGATTTTCTAAAAATTAGTGTAATAGTATTAATTACATTTGCAACCACATTTTTGCCTTTTGTAATTAATCATTTTCAATCGTTTTTAAAAATAAATCCGTTCATTATACAATCATCGTTTTTAATGCCGGGTTGGCTGAGTTTTATTTGTATTATTACAACTTTTATTTCATTTTTTTTAGTAAAACGAAAAGACGATATCTTCTTTTTTAGTGGCTTCTTTGTGTTTATAACTATAATGACCTATTTCTTCTATCAAGTATTAATAAATGGATTTCAAAATACGCTGTGGGGTAGTAAAGCTGACATATCATATTTCATTTTGTGCATTCCATTCCTATTGTATTTCGTATTAATTGAAGTAAAAACAAATGAATTTTTAAAGAAACACAGCTAATCTCCGCAACGTCAGGACGGCATTAGACTGCTGGTCTCCTACCCTCGAAGGCTGAGGATCAGGTGAAAACCTCGACAGGGGTCAGCGAAGAAGTTTCTGGAGTATGTGAAACAGTTAAATTAAATACGGAAACAGAAAAGTTACCTGAATCAACAATGATCATAACATGCAATAAACAGAAATGATCAAATACCACGATACTCCTAACGGAGCTAAAATTGCTGAAATAAAGCCAGAATCCGGATTAATAAACAGCGCTGATGAAATGCTTGACATTCTGGCCAACTCATGGTATAACGGATGCCATGGAATAATTCTTCATGAAGAGAATCTTAACCGCAATTTCTTTGACCTGAAAACGGGACTGGCAGGCGAGATCCTTCAGAAGTTCTCGAACTACAGGACAAAGCTTGCAATAATCGGTGATTTCTCTGAAGTAAAAAGCAAGAGCCTCAGGGACTTCATCAGGGAAAGCAATAACAGGGGTACTATAAACTTTGTACCTTCTATCACTGAGGCGCTCTCTATACTTGACCAAGTTAAATAAAAACTCTAACTTTCCGGAGAGATAAACCTGTTTAATAAGCATGAAATCCATTCTGATAAAGATTTCCATCTTTTGCATCCTTGCGATATATGGAATCGAAGCTATTGCCTGTACAACATTTATCATATCAGGCAAATATACACCAGATGGGAAACCTGTACTTTACAAGAACAGGGATACCGATGAGATGCATAATTCGCTTGTTTATTTCAGCGACGGAAAGTACAAGTATATAGGGCTGGTAGACGGTAATGAAGACTGGAATAATAATGTATGGGGCGGATACAATGAAACCGGTTTTGCAATTATAAACTCGGCAGCATATAACAATAATCTTGGTGATACTTCAAAGTTCCATGATCAGGAAGGCATAGTGATGAAGCTTGCTTTGCAGACCTGCAAAACACTTGAAGATTTCGAAAATCTTCTCAGAAATATGCTGAAGCCACTGGGTGTGGATGCCAACTTTGGCGTAATTGACGCGAACGGTGGCGCGGCATTTTATGAGACCGGCAACTATAAATTTGTTAAATTCGATGCAAACGATCCGGCTGTTGCACCTGATGGCATTCTTATCAGGACAAATCATTCAACGAGCGCCGATATCACTAAAGGTTATGGCTTCTGCAGGTACTATACAGCAGATATTGCACTTAAAAAAGCGGTTGGAGAAAAGAATTTCTCGCCTCAATATCTTTTCGATAACATCTCTCGAAATCTGTATCATTCACTGACAAAAACCGATCTTCTAACAAACATTCCTGAGAAAAGGACTGAACCTAACTACAAATTCTTCATCGACTACATCCCTCGTCAGATAACAGCATCAGCAATAATGATCGTCGGTGCCAGGGATGAAAAACATATCGGTGATGCAATGATGTGGACCATACTTGGCTTCCCGCTTACCTCTGTTTCAGTTCCGGTATGGATATCAGCCGGAGATAAATTGCCCGAGTGCGTTGCAATGACCGACAGTCTGAGAGCTCCCCTATGCGAAGCAGCCCTTAAATTCAAGGAAGAGTGCTTTCCGATTACCTATGACAGGGGAACTAACTACATAAACCTTTCTGCCATAATTAATAAGGAAAACAATGGGTATCTGCAGCTGCTCCGCCCCATCGAAAATGGAATCTTTGAAATGACGTACAGGTTGATTGAAGGGCTCGAAAAAGGGAAGAAATCCGTGAAGGATATCCAGGATTTCTACAAGTGGCTTGACCAATATTTGTCGACAACATACAATGAGAAGTTAAATTATATCCTGTTTAATAATTGAGCTAAAATGAAAAATACTATAATAGAACTGACGGATACAGATAATCAGAAGTTTTTGATAAACGTCCTGAAAATAGTGTGGATTGAACCAACAAAGGGTGGCACGAGTATCAGGATGGAAGAGTATTCCTTCCCCAAAAAAGTCAGGGAATCTTATGAGGAGATCAAGGCTCTGATTAAAGCACTGGATTCTTAGCAATTATAAAACATAAACAATGAAAGAATATCCGAAGAACTTTGCGAGGTTTTATGACCTTATCTACCACCGTATAAGGGATGAAGCCGATCTGGAGTTTTTTCAGAACGAGGCAATACGGATTAAAGGCAAAGTGCTGGAAATAGGTGTCGGCACAGGCAGGCTTTTTATGAATTCACTGAATCATGGAGTCGATATCTACGGCATTGATATAAGCGATCCGATGCTCAATGTTCTGTATGACAAGCTTGACCGCAACGAGCATTACAGGGTAAGTTTGCAGGACATGACAGACTTCAGGTTCGATTTCAAATTCGATCTTATTGTTGCGCCGTTCAGGGTTATAATGCATATACCGGACAAAAGCGATCAGCTTAAAGCTATTAATAACGTCTATAAGCATCTGAATAAAAACGGGAAATTCATTTTTGATACTTTCATACCCGACCTGAAATCGTTAATTAATGGGCTTAAGGATATCACAGATTTCCAGGGAGAATATGAGCCGGGTAAAATGGTAAGGAGGATCGTGTCGACCACTCCGGACCTGCTGAACCAGATAATAGATGTCAGGTTCATAATGGAATGGGAAGAAAATGGCAAACTGGAGAGAGAAGACTGGTCAACCCCCATGAGGTATTTCTTCAGGTTTGAACTTGAACACCTTGTTGAGCGCTCAAAGTTCGGGAAGTGCAAGATACTTGGCGATTACAAAGGCAATGAGCTGAATAAGGATTCCAAAGAATTTATAGTAGTTTGCCAGAGATAAAAGAATTTTAATAATATCTGCAACTTTTAATCCTGGAACACGTCTTTATACAGATCAAACCAAATCAAAACGTATAAAATGAAGAAG
The DNA here is from genome assembly GCA_025454755.1 of Bacteroidales bacterium. Classification (GTDB taxonomy): domain Bacteria; phylum Bacteroidota; class Bacteroidia; order Bacteroidales; family VadinHA17; genus LD21. The sequence goes on from JALONV010000034.1 coordinate 6,130, forward strand.
CATCATCTGTACATTACCTTCGGGCTGGCTGCAACTTTTATAGTAATTGCAGGTTTTATTACCGTTCCCCAGGAGGTTAAAAGAAATGTCGATACCGAAAAGGCCAAAAAGGTAAAAACCGAAATAACCTTTCCGGCAGGAAAGCTTTATATTAGTTCAAATGCTAAATCCTTTTGCGAAGGTATTTACAAATACCGCCATGACTTCTGGAAGCCTGAAATTTCTTATTACGAAGAATCAGAAACCGGATATCTTGATATTGAATTCGAGGACGACAGAGATCACAGAGATTATGATGATGCGGACGAAAATGAATGGATCATAGCATTCGACAGGAACACCAGAAATGACATGAAAATTGAAATGATCGCCGGTGAAAGTGACATTGATCTTCAGGGTTGCAGGCTCGATGGATTTGAATTCGTAATGGTTGCAGGAGAATCAAAGATAAATCTCAGAAATACTTCTGTTCCATTCGTTGAATTCAGGGCAGTCGCCGGCGAAGCTGAAATAGACCTGACTGGTGACTGGGATAACGACCTTGATGCAGAGATCAAGGGTGGTGTAGGAGAGTTGACAATCCTGGTACCTTCGAAGGTCGGTGTCAAAGTAAATATAACCGGCGGTCTGGGAGATGTGGATGCACATGGCTTACACAAGCATAACAAGGATTATATGAACGATCTGTACGGCAAGACAAAAGCAAGCCTCTACATAGATATAACAGGCGGGATAGGCAATGTCAATATCCGGACAGTAGACTAAAATCCCGGATTTTCTTATCAAAATAATTATCTAGAAAGACTGAATTCTGAATGTTATTTTCTTACAATCATATCATTGTCGATAAGCCTGCTGTTATATGTCTGAATAATAGCCTTCAGCTTCTCCTCCATAAAGGCTGCAAGCCCTGGCTCGGTTCCTAAAATATTATTTTCAAGAAACTTATCTGTCTTGTAATTGTACAAACCGACAGGCTTATTATCTATCATTTCCATCAGATGATCTTTCATATAGAGATGATATGTGCTGCCATTGGTGTTGAAGGCGAAAGATTCAGAAGAATCGTCCAGAAGGTTATTGCCAAATGCTATATATTCCTCATCGTAATTCAGATAGCTCAGGATTGTAGGCATAATATCGATCTGCTGGGCTATCCTGTTTTTCTTTCCCCTGAGATCACTTCCGGGTTTGTAAAAAATAACAGGAATGCTGTATGAACCGAAATTATTCTGAAACTCCCTGTGAATAGATTCATTGGTATGGTCAGCAGTGATTACGAACAATGTGTTCCCGAACCATTCCTCATCTGATATCTCGCTGAAGAATTCCCTCAATGCGAAGTCGGTATACCCGACAACCTCTACAATAGGGGCCGGACCTTTTGTAAACTTATCCTTGTACTTATCCGGTACCTTGAAAGGATGATGCGATGAAATTGAAAATATTGACGCCAGAAAAGGTTCTTTAAAGGTATTGAGCTTCCCTGCAAAAAATCTGAAGAATGGTTCATCCCAGACACCCCACATACCATCAAAATCATTCTTTTCAGGATATTATTCATTAAGACCAAAATAATCATCAAATCCGGTCATCCTGGAAAAGGAATCGAAGCCCATAGAACCGTTAGGGGCACCATGGAAGAAAGAAGTATAATACCCTTTCTTTTTCAGAAGTACGGCCAGCCCATTAACATCATTATTCGCGTAATGAGATATAATATAAGGTGTTTCCAGTGAAGGCAATGAGGCCAGTATCGAAGGCATGGCATCAATCGATTTTTTGCCGTTACCCAGCGATACTTCAAATGTAAGACTCTCATTTATAAGAGAATCCACAAACGGAGTATACCCTTTGTAGGTGCCGTTTTCAAGATGCCCACTCAGTGCCCCTATGTATTCACGTGCAAAGCTTTCCAGGATAATTATTATTACATTATCATTCCTGAATTGCCCTTTAACTGCAGGTTTATAGTGAGGATTATAAAGTGAGTCAAGTTTTTCTTTTTCAAAAAATTCATATCTGACCAGGGTCTTTTTCCCGTAAGTCCTTAGAATGCTGAAAGGAGTGTTTAGAACGATCGCCACGTCTCTTGGTGATTTGACAAAACGGGCTGCATTACTGATTGTGATTGGTCTTGTAGAATGCTTGTAACCGCCTCTTGCTCCGCCAATAACCAGGGCAATTACAACCGGAATAAAAAGGAAATTTATGAAGTAGTAAGCAATTCTGTTTCGCGGTTCCGGCTTAACCGGCTTAACTATTTTATAAAGCCATACCATCAGGATCCAGAGGGCTATACAGGTCAATGCTGCCGGCCAGTAATCGAGCATCCATTTGAAAAACATCTTTCCCAGATGCTCCTCATTTCCAAAAGTTCCGAATACATCGGCCGTGGCTCTTTTAAGTATAAAACGGTAATAGACATAATCTGCGCTGTTTAAAGCAAGTGCCAGTCCATTCGTAATAAAAAAGAGCCACATGCAAATCTTCTGGTAGACCCTGTTATATCTGAAATCGAATGGAGCAATCTGCAGAAGAATGAAGAGCATATTGATATAAACAGATGCCGAAATATCAAAAATCAATCCACCTCTGAGTATTGAAAGAAATTCGCCCGTTGTAATTCCGGGGAACATTTTAAAGTTGAAGATATAGAAGCCGATCCTGGATAATAAAAACAGAAGCAGGACAATAAATATCCTGTAGATCAGAACTATAAGGACATTCCTGGAAAATATCCAGTTTCTTTTCAGCATTCCGATAATTATACTTTGATAAAAATATAAAATCTATTTCTCCGACACAAATGACTTATAGTAAAACCTGAGAATTTGTAGTCAAAGAGACAAAAATGCCGGGACCATCCATGGAGCCCGGCAAAATTGAAATGAAATTTGAGTAAAGTTACTCCGATATGGTCAGATTCTTGTGTTTTTAACTTGCAGCAACTGCTTTTGGATTTGGGCCATATTCATTTTCTTCAGGTTCACTGTCTAACAGCATTAATACCAATAACCAGATTGCACCGATTAACGGAACCAATGAAATCAGGATCCACCAACCACTTCTTCCGGTATCGTGAAGGCGCCTGACAACAACTGCTAAACCTGGTATTAATACAGCAAGCGCATAAATAAGATATAAGAACCCATACGGCAAATCGCCAAAAGTGGTCCCAATAACATTATCCAGAACGATTGCAATGGTCAGAAAAATAATATTGAACAACACGAACATCCAGTATTCGGTCCTTCTTGCTCTTCCATTGAAGTCAGCATACTGTTTCAGAACTTTTAAATACCATTTCATAATCTTTCTATTTTGGTTTTCCTACTCGTAAGGCTTTTCGGTTACACCCTGTTTTTTAATGTGGTTGCTTGACTCCACAAAACCAGAAGAGTTATTACAGAAATATTTAGTTAAGTTAAACAAAATATTTCTTGTTAAGGTATAATTTCAAGAAATTTTTAATAATCCGTTATTCCAGATATGTATATCCGTACAAACCCGAACGGTAGTTTGACAGGAACTCCTTACCCTCCTCAAGGGTGATAATACCTGCCTTCACTGAGGTTGTAACCCATGTCTCGACTGTCCTTACCATTTTCTTCGGATTATACTGAACATATTCAAGAACTTCAGCAACTGTTTCACCATCAATAACCTGGTCGATTTTATAACCGTCTTCATCAACAGATACATGAACTGCATTGGTATCTCCGAACAGGTTGTGCAGGTCGCCCAGTATCTCCTGATATGCACCCACGAGGAACACGCCCAGGTAATAAGGTTCTCGTCCTTTGAGAGGATGAACAGGCAGGTGGTATGACAGGTTTTTTGTAGAGATGAAATTATCAATCTTGCCATCGGAGTCACAGGTCATATCCTGGATGGTAGCAAATACGTGCGGTTCTTCATTGAGCCTGTGAATAGGCATTATCGGAAATATCTGATCTATAGCCCAGGCATCGGGAAGCGACTGGAACAGGGAAAAATTACAGAAGTATTTATCTGAGAGTATCCGTGATACCTGCTTCAGCTCAACAGGAACATGCTTGCTTACGCTTGCAGTCTGATACACTTTGCGGGCAATTGACCAGAAAAGACATTCGATCTGGGCTCTTGTTTTGAGGTCGATAAGCCCAAGGCTGAAACGGTCGAGAGACTCTTCACGTATCTGCTGGGCATCATGCCATGTTTCCAGGATGCGCGGCTGGCTGAAATTATCCCACAAACTGTATAGTTCCCTTACAAGTTCATGATCATTTTCATTTATAGTTTCCTCCGGATCCCATACCGGCAGAGTTGCCGTCTCAAGGACTTCAAAAACCAGAACCGAATGGTGAGCAGTAAGAGAACGGCCTGATTCGGTAATGACATTCGGATGTGGTATGTTGTTCTTATTGCTCGCATCCACGAAAGTGCTTACGGAGTCGTTTACATATTCCTGAAGAGTATAATTCATACTGCTCTCGCTGTTGGACGATCCGGTACCATCATAATCAACTCCAAGTCCGCCTCCGATATCAACGAATTCGACGTTGAAGCCAAGCTTACGCATCTGCACATAAAACTGTGATGCTTCGCGAAGGGCTGTTTTAATGCGTCTTATCTTTGTGACCTGGCTGCCGATATGAAAATGTATAAGCTTGATGCAGTTTTTCATTTTGTTCTTTTCGAGGAAGTCAATGGCTTCAAGAAGTTCGCTCGAAGTAAGACCGAACTTGCTGATGTCTCCTCCCGAATCTTCCCATTTGCCTGATCCGACACTCGCCAGTTTGATTCTGATACCAAGATTAGGTTTCACCTTAAGACGCTTTGAAATGGTTGTGATAAGCTTCAGTTCATTGAGCTTCTCCACAACCAGAAAGATCCTTTTTCCCATCTTCTGTGCCAGAAGTGCGAGCTCGATGTAATCTTCATCCTTGTAACCGTTGCAGATAATAAGTGATTCAGGGTCAGTGTTGATGGCAATTACGGCATGAAGCTCAGGCTTGGATCCTGCTTCCAGACCTATGTTGAATTTTTTTCCATGGCTGACTATTTCCTCAACCACAGGTCTCATCTGGTTAACCTTGATGGGGTAGATAATGAAATTCTGGGCTTTATAATTGTACTCTTCTGATGCTTTTTTGAAGCATTTGGAAATGCTTACGATCCGATCGTCAAGAATATCTGGAAAGCGGATGAGAACCGGCGTTGAAACGTCAGTCAGCATCAGCTCATCAAGCAGTTCTTTCAGGTCAACTGTGAAGCCGTCTTTCTGAGGCGTCACTGTGACATTGCCTTTTTCATTGATCGAAAAGTAATCAACACCCCATCCATTGATATTATAGAGCTCTGCAGAATCTTCAACTCGCCATTTTCTCATGTTCCAAATTTTTGTTCAGTTAGAAATACCAAAGACCAGGTTACAAAAATTTTTGCAATGTTATTAAAATTAGATGAATATGTCGAGTGTTTAGACAAATAATTGTCTTGAGGTCGTTCAACACGGGATTTCTTTGATGAGAAAGGGAATCTGTTGCCGGTGATTACCGTATTCGACAAGTGGACCAGAAAATGATTTAAAAGAGAACACTTTTAATCTCGATAGGTTCAATTATTTTATAGACAGGATACGGGTTATATCCTATACCCCATTGCGGGACCAGGTACCTGTCAAAATAATTCCATGTCATCAGTCCATCATTCGACTGTGGCTCAAGAAGATATGCCGCCAGGTTTGCAAGAGGCTGACCACTTCTTATGACCAGTATTCCGGCAGGAAAGTCAACTGTTGCATTAATGAAGCGGCCTTTGATAGTATTGGTATAATGACCCTGGTTCAGACGTCCTGAACCTTTTACTTCTGCAATATCAAATCTCTCAGCTTTTGTTTTCATATCACCGGTAAGCTTCTCAACTATTATTCCATGACTTTTCAGAAGTGAAATTACTTCAGGGTCATTATTTGTGATTAGATATGCATACGGGAATTTTACATTCCGTGACGCATAGTAGTCGATGTAATAAGGGACAGTAACATCCTTTCGCCTGTCGGTCCTCCTGAAGGGAGGATAAACATCAGGTTCGTTTGTCCGCTCTGCCTCATATGTCTTGATGGTAACATTTTCATCAAGAGGCCTGACCTTAAATTCTATTGCAAATGAATCTGCTGCGGATGGATTCATGCCTCTCGCGATACTCTTTTTATCAGCCTCAAGAAGCATGTTTATGATCTCTGCTTTGTGTACAGATGCATAATCTGCAAGAGATTTAATAAGGTAATAACAACCCCAGACGCGGGATTTATAGTCGGCGTAAACATAGTTCTCGTTAAGTATCGCGAGCCTGTTTCTTAATCCATAATAGTTTACCAGATATCTCGGGTCAGCAGCATCATAAAACCAGCCGCTTTCGGGATTCATCATATTGTTGAACTCCCCATAATAGCAGTTTTCAACTTTATATTTATTCAGAAGCGTGGCGGACATCTCTGGCATCATCTTCGATCTCATGAATTTAATAAGCGAGTTGTCTCCGCAGGGATTCACCATCCACGTGAATGTTACGGGCTCTATATGAAATGATCCGTCGGTGGTATGGCAGTCCATGAAAATGTCCGGATCCCAGGCATTAAAGACTCTGTTTATCAATCCACGTACCTCCGGAGATTCAGCTTTCATCCCGTCGCGGTTCAGGTCTAGCATCTGGCCGTTATATCTTACTCCTACCCCGTTGACCGGTCCGTTCTGATATGATCTGTTGCCCGGACTTATTTTTTCATTTCCGTCAGGATTGAAATTCGGACAGATAAGAAGAATAATATGCTTAAGAAGTTCCGGATCCTTTTCCGCAAGCAGGTCCCTGGCAAACATGAGTGATGCTTCCTTCCCCTCAACTTCACCCGCATGTATGTTTGCCTGGATATAGACAATTACTCTTTCATCATTCACAAGCTGTGCAGGAGATTTTGGCAATGGTTTACCGATGATCAGCAGTGGCACATCCCTGCCTTCAGCAGTTTGAGCAATCGTTTCTACTCTCAGAAATTTTGAAGAACTTTTAAGTTTTTCAATAAATGACATAACATCATTATAGTTTGATGTCGATTTGAAATCAGAGCTTTCGGCAACAGTCAGAAAAGCCGGTTGTGATAATAAATACTGGAAAGAAACCAGGACAGAAACAGCTGTTATTAACACTCTTCTTATCATTTTTTCAGATTTATTTCAGATGATAAAAGTAGATTATTTTTCAAAATATTTAGAAATATGAATAATTATATGTATTTTTACGCCCTAAATTTTTAAAACAGAATGCAATGAACAAAGGAACAGTTAAATTTTTTAATGTATCAAAAGGATTCGGATTCATTAAAGACGCAGATTCAGAAAATGAATATTTTGTACATGTTTCTGGACTGATCGACAAGATCAAGGAAAATGACGAAGTAACATTTGAGCTAGCTGAAGGTAAAAAAGGAATTAATGCAGTAAACGTAAAACTGGCTTAATTTACCATACTAGAGAATAAAGGCTGTCAGTTTCTGACGGCCTTTTTTTTATAAAAAAACTTGCAGGACACATGGACCTGCAAGTAAAACAGTCAGAAGCCGTTTTTTGAAAGCTTATTTTATTTCTTTGCGGCTTTCTTTGTCTTCTTTTCAGCGCGCTTTTCTTTCAAAGTCTTCTTAGGGGCCTTTTTCGTTTTAGGTTGTGCTTTTGCTTTTTCTTTTGCCATGACTTCAGGATTTTGATTAAACTGTTTCAAAATTAAACATTCAATAAAAAAATAAACTGCAAGTTTTTAACAGTTTAAGCATCATAAAATGAATTTAGCAGCCTCATTATCAAGAAGCCATGTTGTTGTTCCATTAATTGATTTTATATGAGCAGCGGGAAACATGCCTGAAACTGAGCTGTTCCTGAATATCTCATTAACAATCTCTGATTTTTTAATTCCTGTTACAAGAAAATAAATTTCTTTTGAGTTGTTAATAACTTTCACAGTGACAGTAACTCTCTTTTGATTTGAAAAAGGATGTACGACAGTTTCACAAATTTTTTCACTCGCAAGCAGTCGTTTGTCCCCCGGAAAAATTGATGCAGTATGTCCGTCATCACCCATTCCAAGAATTACAATATCGAATACGGGAATATTCTTTTTGCTGCGCGTATACCTCTCTATTACTGCTGAATACCGTAATGCTTCCTTTGAAGGATCATCTTCTCCGATTATCCTGAAAACATTTCCTGATGGAATTTCAATCTTGCTCAGAAGTATTTTTTCAGTCATCCCGAAATTACTTTCAGGATCATCAGGCGGAACACAACGCTCATCAACCCAGAAAATGTGAACGTAATTCCAGCTGGTTGAGCGGCCATATTTTTCTGCAAGTATCGAAAACAAGATTTTTGGAGTAGAGCCGCCCGAAAGAGCAATGTTTATGAGCTCTTCTTTCTTTGCTGCCCTGTTGATTCTTGTTGATAGTACCTTAGCAAAATACCCGGCAAGATCGTGAGGTGTTCGGAATATTTTTACTTTACGTTTCATAATAACCCACCCCTTCCCCCCGCCGAAGCGGGGCAGGCTCTCCGAGAAGGGGATCATATAATTACAACTCACAATACAATCCGTCGTCCGAAAGATTCTTACAGGGATAACGCCACGTTAGTCCGCACCCTTCAATAAGGTCGTTTGAAACAGACGGTCCCCATGTGCCTGCAGGATAACCATAAACTTTTATTTCACGATTATTCGCCCAGGCTTTCTGAATTGGTTCTACAAACTTCCATGCGGTTTCCACTTCATCGTCACGTGAGAAAAGTGTCGAATCGCCGATCATGACATCATAAAGCAATCTTTCATATGCCGACGGCACTCTAATGTCAGCAAAATCCCTGTAATGAAAATCCATATTTACATTTTTCACATTGAATCCGGCACCTGGTTCTTTCATATCAAACTTCAGAAGTATTCCTTCGTCAGGCTGGATTCTTATTATCAGTTGATTTGATGCAAGATTCCCAACTTCACGCTGGAATAAATGATGAGGAGTCTTTTTAAAATGAATAACTATTTCCGTGACTCTTGTCGGCAAACGCTTCCCGGTTCTGATATAAAATGGCACTCCTCCCCAGCGCCAGTTATTAATGAAAAATTTTATTGCGACATACGTTTCCGTCCTTGAATCCTTTGCTACACCATTTTCATACCTGTAACCCGGTACACATACGCCTCTGATGGTCGAACCGGTATATTGTCCTCTTACCACCTGACCGGGGACATCTGCTTCTTTTATGGTTTGTAACGATTGCAGAACCTTAAGCACTTCGTTCCTGATTGAGTTTGATCCAAGCGAAGAAGGCGGTTCCATGGCGGTGAGTCCTACCATCTGCAGAAGATGATTTTGCACCATGTCGCGAAGAGCTCCTGACGAATCATAATAGCCTCCCCTCTCTTCAACTCCAATGCTCTCGGCAGATGTTATTTCAACACGGTGAATGTAATTCCTGTTCCACAGAGGTTCAAAGATACCGTTTGCAAATCTGGTGACAAGAACATTCTGAACTGTTTCTTTTCCAAGATAATGATCGATCCTGTATATCTGATCTTCAGTTATGAGTTCATGCAGTGTCCTGTTTAGTTCCCTTCCCGATTCAAGATCATAACCGAATGGCTTTTCAATAATGAACCTCCTGAAACCTGAGGAGTATTCTGCGAGCTGAACTTTGTGAAGGTTCTCAGCTATCTTCGAATACATGCTCGGAGGTGTAGCCATGTAAAAAATGAAATTCGGCGGAGTATCAATCTCTATCGCCCTTGCAAACAGTTCTTTTTTCAGCTTTTCAAAATCAGATGGATTTGAGTTATCAACTGAACAATATGAAAGGTACCCGGTGAACTCATCAATCAACCCTTTGTCATGATCTTTTTCCTCTGAAAAAGAAAGAATACTCTCTCTCATCTTTTTTCTGAAATCAATATCAGAGTATTCCGTACGGCCGCATCCTAAAATGGCAAATTTTTCCGGCAGAAGCTTCTGAACCTTCAGGGAAAAAAGAGCAGGTATAAGCTTCCGTGAAGTAAGGTCGCCTGATGCGCCGAAAATGACAAGGATAAGATTACCTGGTTTTTCCATTATCGTTTTTAGTTATATATACTGACAAGAATCAGTCTTCCAGTCTCATTTATTTGAACCAATAATAAAGACAAGGTAACATTAATATCTTACTGTTGTTCGTCATTCAGGCAGATTCAGCTTCTTTTGAGGTTAGAATTGTTGATTAATAAGTTTATAACTTTTTTGTATCTTAATTACTTTTATTAATATTTATATCAATATTTACATCAAATTGAAAGATAAATATTATATTTGCAACAGAATCTTTAAAAATGGCAGAGCAAGTTTCCATTATATCATCACTACTCTATAAAAGGTATTCCGGCATAGAGTGAGAATGGTATATGGTATAGGATTAGGGATAACCGTTCTCTCGTAAAACAGGGAACGGTTTTTTTGTAAATGAAGAGCATAGAAAATAAGAAAATGAAAACTGAAAGGCCAGAGAGCCAGGGATTGTACAGACAGGAATTCGAACATGAGAGTTGCGGTATCGGCTTTGTGGCACATCTAAAGGGCAGAAAATCGCATTCAATTATCAACCAGGGACTCGACATTCTCAGGAATATGGCTCATCGCGGAGCAGAAGGAGCCGACAGCAAAACCGGAGACGGTGCCGGAGTGCTGATACAGGTGCCACGCGATTTTTACCTGATACAGGGGTATGCCCTTCCTCCTTCAGGTCAGTTTGGAACAGGTCTCCTGTTCCTTCCTGGAAATGAAAATGATGCTGCCAGATGCACTGAAATCCTTCTCGATATAATCAAAGAAGAAGGAGTGGAATTGATCGGCTTCAGGGATGTTCCCTGCAACAACAGTGTGCTCGGAGAAATATCTCTGGCAGCAGAACCTAAAATAACTCAGATACTTCTCGCAGCAGATGTTGAGCAGGAAGATCTTGAAAGAAAACTATATATAATAAGGAAGCGTACGGAAAGGATCATCCGGGATTCCGACATCGCACAGAAAAGCTTCTTTTATATTCCAAGCCTCTCAACAAAAGTGCTGGTATATAAAGGTATGCTCACCTCCCTTCAGCTTGGTGAGTATTTTCTTGATCTCAGAGATGAAAGGCTTCAAAGCGCAATTGCGCTGGTCCACTCCAGATTCAGCACCAACACTTTTCCAAGCTGGGATCTTGCACAGCCATTCAGGGTCCTCGGACATAATGGCGAGATAAATACCATCAGGGGAAACAGACTCTGGATGGAAGCAAGGGAATCGATCCTGAAGTCGGACAAGCTTGGAGACCTTTCGAGGATATATCCTGTTATAGAACCAAATAAGAGCGACTCAGCCTCGCTTGACAACGTACTTGAATTCCTGCTCATGAGCGGCAAGTCGCTTCCCTATGCGATGTCGATCCTGATTCCGGAATCAATAAATGCAAAAAATCCGATATCAACTGAGCTGAGAGCTTTTTACCATTACCATTCGACATTCATGGAGCCCTGGGATGGCCCGGCATCGCTCATTTTCTCAGACGGCCGTTACATTGGTGGAATGCTCGACAGGAACGGTCTGCGCCCTTCGAGATATGTGATTACCTCAAATGATCTTATAGTACTGGGTTCCGAGGCAGGTGTCCAGAGATTTGATCCCGGCGAAATCAGAGAAAAAGGCAGGCTCAAGCCGGGAAAAATGCTGCTTGTCGATACAGAAGCAGGTAAAATTTTCTATGATGAAGAACTGAAGACAACCCTGGCAGCCGAATATCCATACGGAGAATGGATAAGGCAAAACATGGTCAATCTGGAGGAGATAGAGACAGGCCAGGTGGTAACACCCGATATTGGCACTGATTATAAGAAATATGCAACATCCTTCAACTACTCGATGGAGGATACAGAAAGGATAATCAGGGAAATGGCAGCCACAGGAAAGGAACCGATTGGATCAATGGGTAATGATGTGCCGCTTGCTGTGCTCTCAAGAAAACCTTACCGTCTGTTCAATTACTTCAAGCAGCTTTTTGCTCAGGTCACGAATCCGCCCATCGATCCGATCAGGGAGGAGCTGGTAATGACTCTGTCGGGATATCTCGGATCTCTCCAGCAGAATCTTCTTGACAGTTCGCCCGACCATGTTAAGATGGTACGGTTCAGGAATCCGGTCATCTCCAATACTTATTTCCAGGTAGTGAAAAATCTCAGGTGGAAAGGCTTTTCTGCCGCCAGCCTGAAAATGCTCTTCAATGTCGTTGATGGAGCCAATGGACTTCAGTATGCTGTGGATCAATTATGTATTGATGCCGAAAAAGCAGTAGATGAAGGGAAGAATTATATTATCCTCTCCGACCGGGGCATCAGCCAGGATGTTGCTCCTATTCCATCTTTACTTGCTGTATCGGCAGTACACCATCACCTGATAGCCAAACGCAAACGCATGCAAATCGACATCGTGGTCGAGAGCGCAGAACCTCGCGAAGTAATGCATTTCGCGCTTCTGTTCGGATATGGAGCCAGCATCATAAATCCATATATGAGCTTCGCTGTTATCAATAAGCTTGTAAATGACAAATCAATCCAGCTCGATTACCACACCGCCGAAGCCAATTACATAAATTCGATAAATAAAGGCATCCTTAAAATAATGTCGAAGATGGGCATAAGCACGCTTCGAAGCTACAGGTCATCTCAGATATTTGAAGCTGTGGGCATCCATCCCGAAGTGGTGAATAAATATTTTGCAGGAACCATCTCCCGTATCGGAGGTATAGGAATGGAGGAAATTGCTGAGGAGGTTCTAATACCACACAGGAAAGCGTTTATTGAGGAACAACAGCCGGAAATTCTTACGGAGGGAGTCTATTCCTTCAGGAAACATGGAGAACACCATGCCTGGAATCCGGAAACAATATCACTCCTTCAGTGGAGCACCAGGACGGGTGACCGTGAAAAATTCAGGGAGTACTGCCGTATTGTCAACAAGGACACAGCTCATCCGGGATTCATTCGCGGATTGCTCAGGATCAGGAAGAATCCGATTCCTCTTGATGAAGTAGAACCGGCAGAAAACATCCTGAAACGGTTTGTGACTGGAGCAATGTCGTACGGTTCCATAAGCCGTGAAGCACATGAAACGATGGCCATCGCCATGAACCGCATCGGGGGCAGAAGCAACACAGGTGAAGGCGGCGAAGATCCTGAAAGGTTTAAGCCCAGGGAAGACGGGACCAGCACTCGAAGTGCCATCAAGCAGGTGGCGAGCGGACGCTTCGGCGTGACAACCGAATATCTTGTCAATGCAGATGAGATCCAGATAAAAATAGCGCAGGGCGCAAAACCAGGTGAAGGTGGACAGCTGCCCGGCCATAAGGTTGACAAGATCATTGCAAAAACGCGCTATTCGATACCCGGCATCACACTGATCTCTCCGCCTCCTCATCATGATATTTATTCAATTGAAGATCTTTCTCAACTGATTTTTGACCTGAAAAATGTCAATCCGGGGGCAAGGATAAGCGTCAAGCTTGTATCGGAGAGCGGTGTAGGCACCATTGCTGCAGGAGTTACAAAAGCAGGCGCTGATCTCATTACCATCAGCGGCTACGAAGGAGGTACCGGCGCCAGCCCTTCATCATCCATAAAACATGCAGGTCTCCCGGTTGAACTTGGTCTTGCCGAGACACAACAGACACTGGTTCTCAATAATCTCCGGCGCAAAGTGAAGCTCCAGGCTGATGGCCAGCTAAAAACCGGATGGGATGTCATCATGATGGCACTTCTGGGTGCAGAGGAATACGGCTTTTCAACAGCAGCGCTTGTTGTTCTGGGATGCGTAATGATGCGCAAATGCCACCTCAATACGTGCCCTGTTGGCGTTGCAACACAGAACCCTGAGCTCAGAAAAAGATTCATGGGCAAAGCCGATAATCTTGTGACTTTCTTCCGTTTTCTGGCAGAAGATGTCCGTGAACAACTTGCAGAACTTGGATATAAAAGCCTTGATGAAGTGATCGGTCGGTTCGGCCTGCTGGAGCGTGATCCTGAAGTTGACCACTGGAAAATTAAAAATATTGATCTTTCCGGTTTTCTGACAATGCCTTCCGGATATGATGGCCATCCATTGCATTGCGTTGAAAAACAGGAAGATAAATTAAGCAACATCCTCGATCTGGAACTTGTCGCTGAATCAGAAAAAGCTTTGACCGAAAAACAGCAGGTCGAGATTATCAGGAATATACGCAACACTGACAGGACTACCGGCGCAATGCTTTCCGGAAGGATTGCTAAATTATACGGTTCAGCAGGTCTGCCTGACGGTACAATCAGGTGCCGTTTCACAGGCTCGGCCGGTCAGAGTTTCGGGGCATTTCTTGCTCCCGGAGTGGAGCTCAGGCTCGAGGGTGATTCCAATGATTACCTTGGAAAAGGTCTTTCGGGAGGAAGGATAATTGTTGTCCCGCCAGCAGGTTCAACTTTTGAATCAGACAAGAATATAATCATCGGCAACACGGTGTTGTACGGGGCAACAAGCGGTGAGATCTATATTTCGGGAATTGCCGGAGAAAGATTTGGCGTGCGCAACAGCGGCGCCAATGCTGTGGTTGAAGGGGTTGGCAACCATTGCTGCGAGTATATGACAGGAGGAAGGATTGTAGTCCTGGGAAGAACAGGGAGCAATTTTGCTGCAGGTATGAGCGGCGGTATTGCATACGTGTTCAATGAGCATGGAGACTTCGATTACTACTGCAATATGGGAATGGTCGAGCTTTCGCTGGTGGAAGATGTCAGCGACATCAACGAGCTCACCGGACTTATTGCGCGTCATTATCAATTCACCGGCAGCTTAAAAGCGAAAATGATCATTGATGATCCCGATAAATATTTTCAGATGTTCATAAAGGTCATACCTTATGATTATAAGAAAGTCATCCAGGAACAAATGCTGGAAGAGCTCCGAAAGAAGATTGCCGGCGTGGAAATGGATGTCGAATTCGGAGCCGGGAACTAAACAGGATCGGGAATAAAATTCAAGCAGAACTATGGGTGACACAACAGGTTTTTTAAAGATAAAAAGGAAGGAAGCGGGCAACAGGCCCTTAAATGAGAGGATCTGCGATTTCAGCGAGGTTGAGCAGGTGCTTAACAGCGAAGACAGGATGCTTCAGGCATCCAGGTGTATGGATTGCGGTATCCCATTCTGCCACTGGAGCTGCCCTGTGGATAATCTGATCCCCGAATGGAACGATCTTCTCTATAAGGGCGACTGGAGGGCTGCTTATGAAAGACTCAGCGCCACAAACAATTTTCCGGAATTTACCGGCAGAATATGTCCGGCAAGCTGTGAACATGCATGTGTCCTGAACCTGAACCAGGAACCTGTGACCATTAGAGAGAATGAAGTGGCAATAACCGAAAAAGCTTTTGCTGAAGGATATATTAAACCTGTTCCTCCCAAAAAGCGTACCGGTAAAAGTGTGGCAATAATAGGAAGCGGTCCTGCCGGAATGGCAGCAGGAGATCTGCTGAATAAAGCAGGACACGATGTAACCATATTCGAGAAAGATGAGAAAGCCGGAGGTCTGCTGAGATTCGGAATACCTGATTTTAAATTAAGCAAGGCAGTTGTCGAGCGCCGGCTCAACCTCATGGAAAAGGAAGGAGTGAAGATCCGCACCGGAGCTCATATCGGGAAAAATATCCCGGGAAGTGAGATCACCGGCAATTTTGATGCAATCTGCGTTGCTACCGGATCCGGGCATCCGAGACGCCTCAATGTTGAAGGTAGTGAATTCGACGGGATACATCTTGCAATGGATTATTTATCTGCCCAGAACAGGGTTAACTCAGGTCTTTTATCACCAGGCGAAAACAGGATTGTTGCTTATGGAAAAATGGTCCTGGTAATCGGCGGGGGCGATACAGGATCAGATTGCGTCGGAACTGCTATACGCCAGAGAGCAAAAAGCGTAACTCAGATTGAGATACTGCCTAAACCGCCATTGTTCAGAACTCCGGAAAACCCATGGCCATATTTTGGGAAAGTGCTAAAAACCTCAACTTCTCATGAAGAGGGATGCGAAAGAATGTGGAACATCTCCACATTAAGATTTGTCGGAGACGGAAGAATAACACGCGGAGCAGAAATTGAAGAGGTATCATGGGAAACGGTCAGCGGTAAGTATATTATGAAACCGGTACCCGGAACCCGCAGGGTGATTGAAACAGACATGGTGCTCCTGGCTCTTGGTTTTGAACATCCTGTTCTTGATGGGCTTCTTACTGAACTTGGGCTGGAACTTGATGGAAGAAAGAATGTGAAAGTGAACAGCTCTATGACCACTAACCATCCGAAAGTTTTTGCCGCCGGTGATACCGTTACCGGTGCAAGCCTTGTAGTAAATGCGATCGCCTCCGGAAGAAAGACAGCGAAGGCGATCGACAATTACCTGAGAAATAACACTTAGAATGAGCCGCTGTCGGCCAGTCCTCTCATATCCTTCACGGTGGAGATAAGCCTGATCATTTCAGACCGGTAACCGTCTTCGTCCTCCCCTTTTGCTGATTTAGCCATTCTGGCAGCACTTTCCAGCGTTGAAGTACCTTTGAATTCAGATTCTCTCAGTATCATCCCGAACTCAACTACAGCAGCAGCAAATCTCAGGTTTCCGGATACTTCCTCGATTGAAACCGGGTTGCTTCTTACAGCCTTCTCAAGGAGCTTGCTTGTATTGCCATCAGGTTGTTTGTAGCGAACCTTTATTGTAAGAAGCTCATCAGAGAAGTTTTCTTCCTGGGTCTTTTTTGTAGCCTGGTATTTGAGCGGATCAACCGAAGGGATCTTTTCGCCAGAGCCTGCAGGAACTATCTCATAAAGCGCGGTAACCATGTGCCCTGAACCCATTTCACCTGCATCCTTGGTATCGTCATTGAAATCCTCATCGTTGAGGATCCTGTTCTCGTAACCAATAAGCCTGTATGAATCGACCTTTGCCGGGTTGAACTCAAGCTGGAATTTGACATCTTTGGCAATCGTGAAGAGAGTGCCTCCAAATTCGCGAACCAGCACCCTGCGTGCTTCCTGGAGGTTGTCTATATACGAATAGTTACCATTGCCCTTGTCGGCAATAATCTCCATCTTGTCATCCTTGTAGTTGCCCATACCGAAACCGAGTACCGTAATGAATACTCCAAGTTCACGTTTTTCCTCGACAAGCCTTTCCATTCCTCCGTTGCTCGATTCACCAACGTTGAAATCGCCGTCTGTTGCAAGGATGATCCTGTTATTTCCACTTTTGACGAAGTTCTTTTCAGCTTCCCTGTATGCAAGTCTCAGACCTGCGCCGCCTGCTGTCGAACCACCTGCCTCAAGGTTATCGATTGCGCTCATTATAGCTTCTTTCCTGTTGCCGGGTGTCGATTCAAGAACCAATCCTGCTGCACCAGCATATACTACTATTGCGACATGATCCTCAGCCCTCAGTTCATTTACCAGAAGTCCGAATGCTGATTTCAATAACGGAAGCTTGTTAGGATCATTCATTGAACCTGAAACATCGATCAGGAATACAAGGTTTGATGGAGGAAGCGAGGATTTGTCGATGCTCTTTCCGCGCAAACCTACCTGGAGAAGCAGATGCTTTGTGTTCCAGGGGCATGTTGCCAGCTCGGTTGATACTGAAAACGGATGTTCGCCTCCCGGTTCAGGATAATCATATTTGAAATAGTTGATCATCTCCTCAATCCTGACCGCATCGGCCGGCGGCAATGAGCCACTATTTATAAATCTTCGGATGTTGGAATAAGAGGCATTGTCGACGTCAATGGAAAATGTTGATAACGGATTGTTTCTCACATTTTTGTAACCGTTTTCATTTACCGATGCATAACCTTCGGTATTAAAATTATTGTTATACCTCTGGAAATTTGATCTTGACTCATATGCCACTCCGGCAACCATCGGAGCCGATTTTGCAGGATAATCCTTTTTGGATCCATAACCAGTGACCACTAGCTCATCCATGGACAGAGCCTCCGGCTTCATGGCGACATTAATTACATTCCTGTCGCCTATCTTCTGTTCGGTGGTAATAAACCCAACACAATAGAAAACAAGGATCTTATCCTCCTGACCGACCAGGATTTTATAATTACCCCGGAGATCAGATATAGTACCTGTGGGTGCGCCTTTAACCTTTACTGTTACTCCGGCCAGAGGTGTTCCCTGATCATCTGATACCTTTCCTGTAATTGTCTTTGTCTGAATAAAGGAGATCGCTACAGCTGAGAGGATCAGTATTACGAAAATTTTAAAACTGTTTTTCATGACAATAAGATTTTGGTTAAACTTTTCTCATAGGATGCAGAAGTTCTCCAAATTCCATAAGATGTTCAAATATTTTTTTTGAAATGAAATCCATTAACCGCAGAGGCCGCAAAGAGATTTTGAAAAGGGTATCGCTTTGCGTTCTTTGCGTTTCTTCTCCGTTTACGGAGCTTTGCGCTCTTTGCGGTTAAAATATTATATCTTTATTATCTGAATTATCTGCATGCATCTAATGGTTTTAAAGGTCCCTGGAAGAGAATCGAAGAAAAGATCGGACGATAAACTGATAGAGGAATTCACCTCCACCGGTGATCTTGAAGTTCTCGGGGAACTATATTCAGGTTATATGCACCTGGTCTATGGTGTTTGTTTAAAGTATCTGAAGGACAGAGATGAATCTAAGGATGCTGTAATGCAGATATTTGAGAAGCTCATAATCGAAATCCCGAAACACAAGATCGAAAACTTCAGGAGCTGGCTCCATGTTGTCACCAAAAACTATTGCCTCATGCTGCTCAGGTCACAAAAATCGGGTAACGAAAAATATAGAGAGTGGGCAATTGATCCCTCAAACTTTATGGAAAACAGTAACGATCTGCATCCTATAGACAAAGACGAAGAAGATATGGACAAAGCTCTTGCAGATTGTATTGAGAGACTGAAGGATGAACAAAAGGAATGCATCCGTCAGTTCTATTACGAGAACAGGTGCTACAGCGAGATAGCAAAAAATCTCGGTATGGATGAGAAGAAGGTTAAGAGCCATCTTCAGAACGGAAAAAGAAACCTGAAACTTTGTCTTGAAGCAAAAAAATGAAAGAGGAAGACAAAAACGAAAAAACAGATCTCCCTGGTTTCCACCGGTATATAAAAGGGGAAATGACTGACAGGGAGAGGAACGCATTCGAAAGGGAGCTTCAGAGAGACCCTTTTGCAGCTGATGCTGCCGAAGGCTTTTCGGAGATCTCAGCTGAAAATGCCGAAAGCGATTTAACAGTACTTGAAAGACAGCTGAAATCAAGAACTTCAAAAAGACAGAGATTTGTCTATTACCGGATTGCCGCTTCAGTCGCAGTATTAATGATAATATCTTCCATCTTCATTATTGTTCAAAGGAACAGGGATATTGCAAAGGAAGAGAGTGGATTAATCGCCAAACAGGTTCCTATGGAGATAATCCAGCCTCAGGCAATTACCCGGCCTGAAGTTCAAAAAGATGAGAAGGTTGTCATTACTGAAAGCAGATCTGAAAAGGCGGTAAAGGCTTTAGAGGCGGTAGAGGCTGTAAAGGCTGTAGAGGGTACTAAAACGATAGAGGCTGTAATCGCAGATGAAATCCCCAGTGAAATTTCAGAAAAAAAGGAAGAACCTGTAATTGTCGCAGAAAATAAAGCGCTTGCAGATGATGCCGAGAAAGTCTATCCGGCAGCTCCGGTGGCAGGTGTTGCATATGGTGTTGAAAAGAAAGCTGTTAGGAAACCCGAGGAAACAGATCTTGACGAGGTGGTAGTAATTGGCTATGGTCAGCCAAAGGAAGAAGTAACAGGCTTCTCTCCCGCCCTGCCTGCCGGAGGTAAAAGAGATTTTGATAAATATGTGGAGGAAAATATCAGGGTACCTGAAACTTTAAATGAGGGAGAAAAGGCAGTTGTAGTAGTTAACTTCATAGTAAAAACCACAGGCGCAATTGACAGCTTAAAAGTAATAAGAAGTCCCGGAGATGAATTTTCAGCAGAAGCGAAACGCCTTGTTATTGAAGGTCCTCAATGGAGCCCTGCAACAAGCGATGGCAAGAAGGTAGATGACGAAGTGAAACTTAGAATAGTATTCAAGTAGTTTTTGAAAGGTGCATGTTGAGTTCAATACTGATTTCTATTAAGGGCAATGGATCTAATTCACCACGGAGGACACGGATTTCACGGAGACTATCTGTGAAAACTCCGTGCCACCCTGCAATCCGTGGTAAAAAAAATATCGTAATAAATTTCTCTTTTCCAGATAAGTAATTTTGGATTACTTTTAGACATTCATTAATGCAATAATTACTTTATGCACAATAGAAATGTTTAAGAAATCTCTGCTGATAATTGTCTTAATTATAATTTCATATGAAGGATCTTTCTGCCAGTCTGCAGATTCTACATCCTTTAAATTATGCTCCAGGTTAAGCTTTTATTCGTATGAAGATAGCGGTGAGATGCTTCTTCATGTTCCTCAATACATGATTTATAACAGAATAGAGGTATCACTTGCATCAGGAGGGAATGAATTCTGTCGGTGGAACGGAGTGCCAGGCAAAAAGATATTAAGATTACCATTTAACCTCAGCCTTCAGCCTTCAAACTATATCGCAGATGCTGCTATTAAGGTTTCCGGCAGATCAACCAGATATACCGCATCAACAGAATTAACAATACTTCCATACAAACCAAACGAAGTCAAGACCGACCGGTTCACAGGGGGTCTGATAGTAAATAAAAGGATCTTCTTTCCATTCGGATTCTATACCTATACTCCTGTACATCCTACTCTTCCCGAGGAAGAGGTCGTTAAAGGCTTTAACACGATCTCTCCATATCAAAGGATTATACCATCCACCTTCCCCATGCGAAAAGCATACATGGACAGATGCGCACAACTGGGGATGAAGGTGCACTACAACCTCCTTTCTGTATCAGGAGGCGGTGGCGTGTCATCGAAAATTGAAGGCATCAGTGAACAGCAAAAAAAAGAACTTCTTGTCAGTGAGATAAAAGCATTCCGCGATCATCCGGCACTGCTTGCATGGTACATAGCGGATGAACCAAACGGATTTAAAATTCACCCAGATTCACTTATTCAGATCTATAAGCTGATCAAAGAACTTGATCCCTGGCATCCGGTCTCTGTCGTATTTATGGCTCCCTTCATGTCGTCGCGGCAATATGCTGACGCTCTTGACATTGTGATGGCTGATCCTTACCCCGTACCAGGCACACCAATTACAATAGTGGGTGATGTCGCAGGTCAGCTGATGTCAGAGTTTTCAGGGAAAAAACCGGTCTGGATAGTTCCGCAGGCTTTCGGAGGCGGCGAATGGTGGGAAAGGGAACCTACACTTCAGGAATTGAGGTCGATGACATATCAGTCAATAATTAAAGGTGCAAGGGGAATTCAGTACTTTGTAAGACAAGGGCTTAATCTCTTTCCTAAATCCACATCTGCCTGGGCTGAGTGCGGAAGGATGGCTGTTGAGATAGCAGAACTTACACCATGGCTGCTGTCGGATGAGGAAACGATCGCAGTACGATCCGGTTCAAAGGATATAATAGTGACATCAGCCCTGCACGATGGTCAGCTGATGATTATGGCTGTTAATAAAACCAATGCACCTCAGAGAGCCGATCTTTCCATTGCCAGGGCAGTTTCAACAAAAGCAAAAGTCCTCTTTGAGAACCGGAATGTCAACGTCAGTGGAGGCTTTTTCTCTGATCAGCTTTCAGCCTTCGGTTCACAGGTTTACCTGATAAATCTCAAAACGGGGAAAGAACCTTCTGCCCGGTGGAAGAAAAACCTTATAATTGATCCTGGTTTTGAAGATAGTTCGAGTCCCGGAATACCTGCTTCATGCTATGCACGCGGCGGAGGCGACAGAGGTGCCACATATTTCCCTGATTCAAGGGAACATATCGAGGGAAATCATTCGATCAGAATTATAACTCCAACCGCCGGCAAGAGCATAAAACTCAGGTTCTTCCCTTTTACCGGAAGGAACGGTGCAATATATTATATATCCGTATGGGCAAAGGCTGATCAGGAAAGAGGACAATATTTTGAGATCTCGCTTGGCGATTACGGGAGTACAAAGTTTGAGCTTACCAACGATTGGCAGGAATATGTAACAAATGTTACAATTCCATATTTTAATGATCAGCCTCCAAGGACCAATATCATTCTGCAGATGCTATCTGCCGGTGTCGCATGGTTTGATATGCTGCAGGCAATGGAATGTGTTGATATTAACAGATCTATAAACCCGGAATTGAATCCAAATGATTATTGAAAAAATAACAGAAAGTTAAAGAGATGCTGGCGCCGATTTGCAATCGGTGCCCGTTAAAGAGAACTACCTTTAACCGGGCAAAGGCACGGATTACAACCGAGCAAAGGCACGGATTACAACCGAGCAAAGGCACGGATTACAACCGAGCAAAGGCACGGATTACAACCGAGCAAAAAATCCGCGCCAGCGGAACCTGAGGCTAACATTTGCGAGCTCGGCGAAGCCAAATCCGCGCCAGCGGAGTATAAATCCTGAATTAGCAATTCATGAATTTTAAAACATGAAGAAAGTAGCCGTTA
The DNA here is from genome assembly GCA_025454755.1 of Bacteroidales bacterium. Classification (GTDB taxonomy): domain Bacteria; phylum Bacteroidota; class Bacteroidia; order Bacteroidales; family VadinHA17; genus LD21. Next base: position 28,853 of record JALONV010000034.1, read on the forward strand.
CATTAATTTCAGCAATTTTAATTCTCTCAGGATGCAATGGAAGAAAAGAGAATAATAACTAGAATGGCAATCCTAAACCATTGATTCAGAATGCCTGCATTAAACTGCCTCTTGGGTCAGTGAAACCTGAGGGATGGCTGAAAGATCAGTGCGAAACTCAGGATAACGGAGTTCCCGGTCATAGATGTTACTTTGATTGAGGATGTTATCAGGTAATTCTTCCTCTGTGTCCCTCTGTGCTTCTCCGGATTTCCTCTGTGTAATAAAAGAATTAAAGAACTTACACAGAGTTCCACAGAGAACCACAGAGAATTACACAGAGATAAATATCAGATTGTTTCAGTTTTCTCCTTAAGCCATGTTCTTTCTTCAACATTTAGCCAGGGGCTTAGCTTTTCGAAAACTTCTGAATGATATGAGTTGATCCAGGCTATCTCTTCCCTGGTCAGCAATGATTTATCAATCAGAGATTTATCGATATAACACAGAGAGACTGTATCAAACTTCAGAAATTGTCCGAATTCAGTCTCTTCATCTTCATAGCATAAAACAAGATTCTCTATCCTTATGCCATACTCCCCTTCCCTGTAGATGCCGGGTTCGTTTGAAATGAGCATACCGGCCACCAGTGTTGTCTTATTGCCGGCAGGACTTATCGACTGGGGTCCTTCGTGCACGTTCAGGCAATATCCGACTCCATGACCTGTGCCGTGTCCGTAATTATATCCATGATCCCATAGAGCCTTGCGTGCCAGCATGTCAATCTGATAACCACGTGTACCCAGAGGGAATTTAGCCCGGGCGAGTTCAATGTGGCCTTTCAGCACAAGTGTGAAATCCTTCTTTTGCTGTAGTGCCGGATTGCCAAGTGAAACAGTTCTTGTAATGTCAGTTGTACCCCCGGGATAATGGCCGCCTGAATCTACAAGCAGTATGCCGCTTTCTCCGAGGATAGCGTCACTTTCGGAGGAAACTGTATAATGAGGAAGAGCTGCATGTTCATTATATGCAATAATTGTTGAAAATGAAGGTCCCAGATAGCCTTCCTGCTGAGCCCTAAGTTCATGCAGCCTGATCGCGGCCGAATGTTCTGTCATTGGAACAAGTCCCAGGTTCTCCCCAATCCATCGGAAGAATCTTGTCAGAGCCACACCATCCTTTATCATTACCCGAGAAATATTCTCAATCTCTGTACTGTTCCTGACAGCTTTCAATCGGGCAGGAATGCATGCATCTTCAACAATTCTGATATGTGATGGGATAGAATTGTAAATGGATACCGAAGTGACAGAAGGTGTAATCAGAATGGATGATCCTTCAGGCAGTGATGATATCATACCGGCGCACTCCTCATATGGGAGCATCAGTATTCCAAGCCTGTCAAACTCTCCGGCAAGATGATCCGGGATCTTCTTTTCTTCTACAAACAGGAGCACCTGCGTCTCTCCGACAATGGCATACGAAATACACAACGGACTGTATGCCAGATCGTTGCCCCTGATGTTTAACAACCACATTATATCATCAGGAGAAGTCAGAAGATGAAGGTCTACACCTTTCTTCTTCATCTCCTCCCTCACCTGAGCAATTTTTGCTGAACGCTCCCTGCCCGAGAATCGTGCCGGAAAATCCCATGCTTTCGATCCTGGCATCGATGGTCTCTCCTTCCATAAATCACTTATCGGATCAAAGTCATTCCAGAAGTTTATCCTTTTATCTTTCAGGTGCTGTTCCATCTTCCGGTAACCTGTTACAGAAAATATTCTGCCGTCGAATCCAATTGTGCTCTCGTCTCTTACATTCTTTTCCAGCCAGTCGATATAAGTCAAAGGTTTAATGGATGCCGGTCTGACAAGATCGAAGCCTGAACCCGCCAGTTGCTTCTCAGCCTGGATAAAGTACCTTGAATCGGTCCATAATCCGGCAAATGAATCTGTTATAACAACCGTAGCTGCTGACCCGGTAAATCCCGTCAACCATGGTATTATTTTCCAGTGATCCATGATCTCTTCTCCGAGATGAGGGTCAGCTAAAGGGATAATAAAGGCATCGATGCTGTTCTGTTTTAAAGCAGAACGGATAGGTAAGTTTTTTTTCTGCGGATCCCATCACAATAAACTGTCACGGATTACAACCGAGCAAAGGCACGGATTACAACCGAGCAAAGGCACGGATTACAAATCCGCGCCAGCGGACTAAGAGGTCAACCTTTGCGAGCTCGGCGAAGCCAAATCCGCGCCAGCGGCCATTGTGGTCAACCTTTGCGAGCTCGGCGAAGCCAAATCCGCGCCAGCATTCTATTTATAATCTTATAAACTTTTCACCTCATTAACAAGATTCTGCAATGTACTCTTGGCATCACCGAAGAGCATCCTTGTTTTATCATTGAAGAAAAGCATATTCTCAATTGCGGCACTTGGCATCACCGAAGAGCATCCTTGTTTTATCATTGAAGAAAAGCATATTCTCAATTGCGGCATAACCCTTGCCCATTCCTCTTTTCATAACAATAATATTTTTTGCTTCACGGGCTCTTACTATGGGCATTCCATATATCGGGCTGGAAGGATCATCCTCAGCTGCAGGATTTACAACATCATTGGCCCCGATAACAACAAGAACATCAGTGTTGGGAAGATCGGGATTTATTTCATCGCTTTCAATCAATTGTTCATAAGGAACATCAGCTTCGGCAAGAAGTACATTCATGTGTCCGGGCATTCGGCCGGCAACAGGATGGATTGCATATTTCACCTCCACTCCTTTCTCGTCGAGAAGCTTGTCAAGCTCATGACATATATGCTGTGCCTGAGCAACAGCAAGTCCATAACCCGGAACAATGACCACCTTCTTTGAATAGCTCAGAAGGACAGCTGCATCGGAAAGCGTTATCTCCTTTATCGATCCTGCAACTGCACCAGCGGCTTGTCCACCGCCTCCGAAGACTCCGACGATCACGTTCAGCAGCGACCTGTTCATTGCCCTGCACATAAGTATTGTAAGTATTGTACCTGCTGAACCGACAAGAATACCTCCGGTCAGCATAGCCTGGTTATTATAAAGGAATCCTCCCATAGCCGCAGCCACACCGGTGAATGAGTTCAGGAGCGAAATGACCACCGGCATATCTGCCCCTCCGATCGGCATTACGAACAATACGCCATAGACAACTGCCACAGCAAACATAATATATATATAAGGTGTAAGCTCAGATGTTGAAGGGACATTTCGTGTCATTATGAAAACAATGAAACCGATCAGCACCGCAAGTATGGTGAGATTTACATATTTCATCCATTTAATCCTCAGGTCGCCAATCCAGCCGTCGAGTTTGCCATAAGCGATCATACTGCCGGCCCAGGATACCGTACCAATCATCAGTCCCAGAAGTATTGCAAGAACATGTCCGTTCGACATTCCTTTCTCTGCTATAAGCTCAGGACTTACATGCGGGAATTCCATCATCGATATCAGCGCCGCTGCCGCGCCTCCCATTCCATTGAAGAAGGAAACGAGCTGCGGCATTGCGGTCATCTTCACCTTTTTGGCAATAGTCCATCCGATGATGGTACCAATTACTATTGCACCTAAAATCCAGGGAATATTACCTATATGTTTTCCCTCTTTTTGGTGCCAGAGGATGGTGGCAACAATGGCAGCCGCCATTCCGCATGCAGCCAGTATGTTTCCTCGCCGTGCAGTAAGCGGATGGCTCAGCATCTTCAGCCCGAATATAAAAAGTATTGAAGCAACAATATAAGTAATCTCAAGAAGCGAGATCTGATTTATGACACTGGATAGCTGATCCACTATATATAAATGTAGCATATTACTCTTTTTTAACTATTTCTTCTTTTTGAACATTTCAAGCATTCTGTCAGTTACCACGAAGCCTCCGACCACATTCAGAGTGCCCAGTACCACAGCAAGAAATCCGAGTATCATCGATCCTGTAGTATCGGCATGTCCCATCACGATAATTGCACCGATTATTACTACCCCATGGATTGCATTGGCGCCCGACATAAGAGGTGTATGAAGAATGGCCGGAACATGGCTGATAACTTCAATACCAAGAAAAATAGAAAGGATGACGAGGAATATAGCCTCCCTGTGATAAAAAATAAATTTCAGTATATTTTCCATTTGAGAATCTATTTGATATTTAGCATTTGTTTTACTCTCTGACTGACATATTCTTTCGCATGAACGGCAGTGGTTCCATTGATAATGTCGTCCTGCATATTGAGTGCAAGGTTCCCCTGTTTGTCTATCATTATCTTAAGCAGGTTAATGATATTGCTGCCGAACATCTTGCTGGCATCAGTGGGCATATCCGATGGGTAATCCGATTTCCCGACAATGGTAACACCGTTGACAACCTCTGTCTTCCCGTTTTTGGTTAGCTCGCAGTTGCCGCCTGATGATGCTGCCAGGTCAATTATCACAGACCCTGGCTTCATCTTTGTAACAGTTTCCTTCAGCAAAAGTACCGGAGCTTTTTTCCCGGGTATCTGTGCTGTTGCTATTACAACATCAGCTGCCACTGCTCTCTGCTGGATGAGCTCCTGCTGTTTCTTCCTGAATTCCTCTGTTTGCTCTACTGCGTATCCTCCGGCTGCGGCATCTTCTTTTGCACCTTCAACCTCAATGAATTTTCCGCCGAGGCTTTTGACTTCTTCCTTAACTGCAGACCTCACATCGAACACCTCAACTACTGCTCCAAGCTTCCTTGCTATGGCAATAGCCTGTAATCCTGCAACGCCGGCACCAAGTATAAGTACTCGTGAAGGTTTGATGGTCCCGGCTGCCGACATGAACATGGGGAAGAACCGGGGAAGCAAAGAGGCTGCATGCAAAACAGCCTTATATCCGGAAACAGTGGCCATGGAAGAAAGAATATCCATCGCCTGTGCACGGGTAGTACGTGGTACCAGATCAAGAGCGAGAACTGTAAGTCCCTGAAGTCTTGCTTTTTCCAGCCAGCTGCTGTTTTCTACCGGATTCAGCACAGAACAGAGCACCTGTCCTTCCATGCATGATTTAAGATCGTCGTCAGGCAATGGACTGACAGACAGAAGCAGTGCTGACTTCAAAATTACTTCCTTTCTGGATAATGGAGTGACACCTGCCGCTTTATACTCCTCGTCAGAAGTAAAGGAATTTTTTCCTGCATCATTTTCGACAATGATATCAACCCCCGCTTTTTTTAGTCCGGCAGCTTCACCGGGTAACATAGCTACCCTATGCTCAGCTCCGGATTCCCTGAGTATACCTATTACCATATAATCATAATTTATTTATGCCTCCAAGATAACAAACAAAACAAATTCACCTGAAAATAAAAATCATAATCTACTGAAAAATATCAAACTACTGAAAATGTTACATGTTCCTTGTTGACCCCCGTCATCAGCCGTCTGGCTGATGACTGCCCCCTCCCGCTCCGCGGGATTTCATGCCGGGGGCTTAAAACCAATACAAAACTTGATTAGTTGTGGGTTACCCCTATTTCTCAGGTGTAAGAACCAGAGTATTAGAACCTTTCAATCCCGCATTGATAAACTCCATTCTGATCCTTGTTACACCATCTGGCCAGTATCTTCTCAATGACCTGTCTTTGATTTCAATAAATTCTATCTTCGGTGTGACAGTTTTGGGATTATATGTCATATTGATCGTAAATCCATCTCCGTCAAGTTTCAAAAATCCTTCTTTTATCTGGGTTACCTTACAGTAAGTGATCAGGTTGGTACTTGTTATCCCGCCTGTCTTTTCAGTGAGCTCATAACTATCATTTATCACGAAGTTTTTGCCTCTGTTCAGCGTATAATTGCGTATCCATCTTTTGACTTTTGCATTTTCAGGATATGCTCCTGCTATATCCGTTGAAAATGAAGCAGACTTCGGAGCAGCTTTAAAAGATGTATTCTTCGCCTTGTAATTGGCACCCTGCATCTGTTCAACACCATTAATTACAGGCAGGTTATGGTAACCCGACTGCATAGTCCATATCTCATAACGGCGTGAGCTGAAAGTCTTAGCGACATACTCTTCGCGTCCCAGGTCAATAAGACACGGCTTTCCATCGTAATACAGAAGGAATGAACCAACATCATTATGGTTATGGCTCTCTGCGTTGAAGCCTCCCTTGGCACCGAAAAAGAAACCTGAAAAGCTTCCCTCTTTGTCACGGGCACCTGCTATCTCTGTATCGGGGAACCAGAAATCTGATACGAGGGCTTCTTTCCCTTCCGCATTTTTTAATTCATCCAGCAGGCTCAGGTTCCTGATCTGGCTTCCTACCCTGCCTCCAAAGGGGCCTTCACCCCATTTGCCGAGTTTAGCAAGGTATGCCCCGAATTTCATCATAACCGGATCATTGATGGCTTTGCCGTAACGGTAGACTATCGATGGATTGCCTCCTGTCGTGGCATCCGCATCGGCGAAGTTTATAAAATAAGGTGCGTGTATATTTACCTGATAAAAATATTTCCCTATGTTCTGAACAAGGGGATCATCAAAGACATCGAATTTCCCATCTGTGACTTTCTTCATGAGCTCAAGGCTTTCATAGAGAAGAGCTCCTGCAGCGCCCCAGTAAGAGGGACCCTCGTCACAGCCGCCATCATCAGAATACCCATTTAGGAATTTATCGAGTGAGTTCAATATCTTCTCCACTTCTGCAGCTTTTTTAACCGGGTCGGTTTCAATGAGAAGGTAACTCGTCAGCATATTGTAATTTACCCATGGATTCCAGTTATTAGGCCTTCCACCCTTAAAACCCATATACCCGAAATCGGTCCTTTCAAAATAAGGATCCAGCGCTTTTCTTTCAATCTCCTGTTTCAGCCTTTGTGAGATCAGCGGATGAACCTTGTCAAATTCATCCCTGAATAAATAGTATGTCCACGAAAGGTTGCTTGTCACCTCTCCTACTCCCAGGTCGACGGTAGGTTCGTTATTATCAGGCAATCCGAAAGATGCTTTCTGAAAGTAAAGGTGTGCCGACCAGCCCCACCATGTCTGTTCGCTATAGTACCATACACCATTGATTATCTGATCCATAAAACGTCCTTTGCCCTCGATGAGCTCACCCATAACGAGTGATATCAGGGCATTGCTGCAGGCAGAATATGCACTCTGGCGACGGTCTCCGGAACGTATGAACTCAAGGTAATCGGTAGCCTTTACAACGGGCCAGTTATAATTCAGATACTCTTCAGCATCCTTTATATACTGCTGCCTGATGTTTGCAGGCAAATTTTCCCAGAACTGTCTCTCCCTGTAAACAGGCAGATTGTTCCATGAATCATCTGTTATAAGAACTTTTGAGAGCTCAATCGCCTTAGCTTCTTTCACCAGTATATTTCTCTCCTTATTTGTGAGTTCAGGAGCAGTTGCTGAAGCAATTGTGCTGATTGCAACTGAGAAGATAGCTAAAATGAAGCCTACTGAAAAACTTAGATTACTCTTCATATTTATAAAAATTCCTGGAGTTTTACCGATTACTGATTACCGATTACTGATTACCGATTACTTGCCAAAGAAACACCCGAGCCAGAACTGGTTTGCCTCATTTCTCGAGTGCAAGGCTTTCGCACCGCCCCATCCGTGTCTGCCATTGGGGTATATCATGAACTGAAAAGATTTTCCTTCATCTTCAAGCTTCGATATAAGGTAGATGGAATTTTGCATGTGAACATTATCATCCATGTCTCCATGGTTAAGATAGAGCTTGCCCTTCAGGTTGGATGCAAACGTCAGAGTCGAGCCATTTTTGTAACCGTCAGGATTATCCTGCGGTGTATCCATAAATCTTTCTGTGTATACATTATCGTATAGCCTCCAGTCGGTCACAGAAGAACCGGCAAATCCGTGGGTCCAGTATTCAGCACCTTTTGTCAGAGCCAGGCATGTCATATATCCTCCATACGAGGTGCCTGTAATGCCTATTTTTGCGGAATCAACAAAGGGTTTTGCCGTAAGCCATTTCACAGCATCTGCATAATCGAGTATCTCCCATTTTCCAAGTGAACGGTGCAGGTAATCGAGTCCTTTTCTGCCAAACTGGCCTGAGCCCCTGTGGTCAACGGCAAATGTTATTATCCCGTTCTGTGCGTACCACGAAGGATTTGTGCCCTGCCACCTGTTGTAGATATTCTTAGCATCAGGTCCCCCATAGATCGTGAAAACCACAGGATATTTCTTCGAAGGATCAAAATTGAGTGGATAGGTTATGACCGCCGGCATATTGAACAATCCGTCGGATGTCATTATTTTAACAAATTCTGATTTCGGGTGTTCGGCAGGATTATATTCCGGTTGTTCGAACTTATGAATTTCCCTGAGCATTTTGCGCTTTTTATCATATGCGAGAATTGAACCGGTGCTGGCAATACTGTTCCATGTATCCGTATAATAACTTCCTTTTGGAGAAATATTTACGGTATGTGAACCATTGCCGCTTGTAAGCTGAATAAGTCTCTTCCCATCCAACCCTACACAAAAAGCATGATTATCAGTCGATTCCGGACCCGCTGACGAGAAGTAAACAGTTTTCAGAGCCTCATCAACACGGTCTATGGATGTCACCCTGAAGTTCAGGTTTGTCAGCTGTGCTATCTGTCCTCCGTCCCATCCAACATAATAGAGGTTATCCCAGCCATTCTTATAGCTTCGTATAATAAAACCTGAGCCATTCTTCATAACGTGAATATCTTCATGGAATTCAATCCATGTCTTCCATGATTCTTCATATATCTGCCTGAAATCACCCGTGAGAGGATCGGCGAGAATGATCTTCAGGTTATTCTGGTCGCGGTTCAGTACCTGGATTGCCAGATTCCTGCTGTCGGGAGTCCAGAATGGCCAGGCAAGATACTGGTCGACGGAATAATCAGTTTTCACCCATGTTGTTTTTCCCGTTGCTATGCTGGCTATTCCCATTTTGACCTTCGGATTCGGATCTCCGGGTTTCGGATAGTGGACAACCTCCAGGGTACCATGGATACCATCGGGTTCATCAAGGCGGTTGAGAGTGAATACCGGCACTTCGCTTTCGTCGAATCTCAGGTAAGCTATACTGTTGCCATCAGGGGCCCACCAGAATGCTGCATAGCGGCTGGGCCTGCCAAGTATCTCTTCATAATATACCCAGGCAGCATAACCGTTATAAACATCCTTGGATGCGTCGGTGGTAAGCCGGATCTCTTTATTAACTTCAATATCAAACACATAAAGGTCCTTTTCTTTTGTATAGGCAATTTTTCTGCCATCCGGTGAGAAGCGGGCGTTTACTTCCTCTTTTTCATCAGAAGTAAGTCTTTTAAGTTCCTTCCCGCCTTTAACAAACAACCAGAGATCGCTATCCTTTATAATTACAACGCTTTTCATATCGGGACTTACAACATCATTTATTCCAATAGTAACGCCTGACGGTAATGATTCGTTAAGGAGATCCCGATCGCTTTTTGAAGCAGGAATTGTAACACTTTTCCCCGTCTTAATATCGACACTCTGCGTTACAGGCTTTTTGTCAGCATCTGATGTTCGTAGTATATAATGTGTATCATCAGTCCAGCCTATAACTGAAATCTGATCGGGATTCCGTATTGGCCGCTGGGCAGAAATCCTGGCTTCTGCTAACACAAGTGTAAAAATAAGCAGCAACAGACTGACAGGGAGGTGGTTTTTTCTCATGGGATTTTGTTTTAGCAGGCAAATGAAAGGGTTTTAATAAGTAAACAAAAATAAGGTTTTTAAGATAATCCCCTCACTTCTCAAAAGGTTAAAGAAGAATATTTTAAGAGGCATTTACCTGTTAATAAAATGAATATAATTGCGGTAAATGCAGGGAGATTTCTCGCTTAAGCCCGGAATGACATAAGCCAGACTTGCAGTAAATGCAGGGAGATTTCTCGCTTCGCTCGAAATGACAGGTTTAATTGTAGTCAATATGGGGAAGGCAGCGCAAGGCCATCAGCCTTGCGCCGCCTTCCCCATATATTGACCCAAATAAATCGTGTCATTCCGAGTCCCGAGGACTCGGGACGAGGAATCTCCCTCATTGGGCTGTGATGCATATTAATAGTGTTGTTATTGCGGGATTTAGTGAGAAATCACCATATTAAATACAACTCCCACTTTGTTCACATTACAATAGGTCACACAAAAAATGATTTTGTACCTTACAAAGGATAACCAGATTGAATTGTTTAACAGCTAACGTTATCATATTTGCCTTAAAGACAGAATACTTTATTTAGAACTATTATAAAATACTGTTATTTTATTAACATTGTTATTTTAATAACAATAAATATATTACTTTTGTAGAGAATTTCTATTGATATAATTCGAACTATTTAACTATAAACCTGTAAATCAAGTGATTATGAAAAAGATAAAATCACCTGAAGAGCTTAAAAAACTGAAGACTGAAGCCCTGGAAAGGCTTTATGGCAAAGAGAAAATCCGTGTGAGGGTCCATATGGGCACCAGCGGACTGGCATCCGGAGCTAAAGAAATATACGATTTCCTGAGGCTTGAACTGGAAAAGAGAAGCATCGAAGCTGATGTGATCGGAACCGGTGACATGGGCTACAGTTTTGCTGAGCCAACCATCGAAGTCAAACGTCCGGGAGAAACCCCAGTTGTATTCGGAAATGTCGACAAGATCAAAGCCGATGAGATAATCGAGAAATATATTAAGAACGGCGAGTATGTTGACGGGATACTCCCGGTAAACTACCAGTCAATCTATTAAAACATCGGGGGAGGTAAAACCATGCCAAGAGAAAAGATGCAAATAATAGTGTGCGGCGGAACCAGTTGCAACGGTAATAATGGTGAAGCAGTTATCGATAATATAAGGCTCGAGCTTGAGGCGAATGCGCTCGAGAATGATATCCGGGTTGTCAGGTCCGGTTGTTTCGGCCTCTGCACAATGGGTCCGATAGTAAAGATCATGCCGGGCGATACCATCTATACCAAAGTAACTCCTGATGACGCTCATGAGATAGTAAGCGAACACATTATGAAAGGCCGCAAGGTCGAGAGGCTGCTCTATAAAGATCCGGAAGGAAAGAAGCCGCTCACTACCGAAAAAGAACTCACATCGCATAAGAAACAGATCAGGATAGCGCTGAGAAATTGCGGAATAATAAATCCGGAAAATATCGAGGATGCAATTGCACACAAGGGTTACGAAGCCCTTGCGACTGTTCTTACAGAACTGAAACCACAGGATGTGATCAGGATCATCAAGGACTCGGGTCTGAGAGGCAGAGGGGGTGGCGGCTTCCCAACAGGATTAAAGTGGGAAATAGCTTATAAAAACAAATCGGACGAAAAATATGTAGTCTGCAATGCCGACGAGGGCGACCCGGGAGCATTTATGGACCGCTCTGTGCTCGAAGGTGATCCGCATGCTGTTCTGGAAGCAATGATTATCTGCGGTTACGCCATTGAGGCACATAACGGTTTGATCTATATCCGCGCTGAATATCCTCTTGCCGTGGCACGCCTCAAGAGTGCCATTCAGCAGGCAAGGGATTATGGTTTGCTCGGAAAGGATATTTTGGGGACCGGGTTTGATTTCGACATTGATATCAGGTACGGTGCAGGTGCATTCGTCTGCGGAGAAGAGACAGCTTTGATCCACTCAATGGAAGGCTTGCGCGGTGAACCGACAGTCAAGCCACCCTTCCCCGCTGAATCAGGATTCAGGGGAAAACCCACCAACGTGAATAACGTTGAGACATTTGCATGCATATCACCTATAATATTGAAAGGTGCAGCCTGGTTCGCAGGCATCGGCACAGAAAAGTCAAAAGGAACCAAGGTTTTCGCACTGGCAGGTAAAATAAATAATGTCGGCCTCATAGAAGTCCCGATGGGAATCACTCTCCGTGAGGTGATCTTTGAAATCGGCGGAGGCATCAGGAAAGGCAAGAAATTCAAAGCCGCACAGACAGGCGGTCCTTCGGGAGGCTGTCTTACTGAAAAACATCTCGACCTGCCTATTGATTTCGACAATCTCACCGCTGCAGGCTCGATGATGGGATCAGGCGGTCTTATTGTAATGGATGAAGATGATTGCATGGTATCTGTTGCCAAGTTCTTCCTCGATTTTACCGTTGAGGAATCATGCGGGAAATGCTCTCCATGCCGTATAGGGAACAAACGTCTTCATGAGCTTCTTGAGCATATAACCAAAGGTAAAGGCACTCTTGCTGACCTTGACAGGCTGAAGAATATGAGCCTGGTGATAAAGGATACATCACTCTGCGGACTGGGTCAGAGCTCGCCTAATCCTGTTCTTTCAACCCTGACAAATTTCAGGGATGAGTATGAGGCTCATGTAACCCTGAAAAAATGCCCTGCAGGCAAATGCAAGGATCTGATGGAATATTTCATAATATCAGCAAACTGCGTGGGATGCACGGCTTGTGCAAGAGTTTGTCCCGTTGGTGCAATAACAGGCGAACGCAAGGAGCCGCACCTGATAAACCCATCAATATGCATCAAGTGCGGAGCATGCATGGAGAAATGCAAGTTTGACGCTATCATCATTCAATAATATCAAGAAGTGTTGGAAATGGAAACTATCAAGCTTACAATAGATAACAAGACAGTTGAAGTACCAAAAGGTACTACAATAAATAAAGCTGCGAAAGAGCTGGGTATCGATATACCGGTTCTCTGCTACATGGAGCTTAAGGATCTTTGTATCGAGAACAAACCTGCCGGATGCCGCATATGTGTCGTCGAAGTACAGGGAAGGCGTAATCTTGCTCCTTCATGTGCAACAAAATGTGAAGAGGGAATGGTTGTAAAAACACATACAACCAGGGTTTTGAATGCCCGCCGTACGGTCATGGAATTCATTCTCTCCGATCATCCCAAAGAGTGCCTGATTTGCGCAAAATCGGGCAACTGTGAGCTTCAGTCTATGGCTCATCAGCTGGGCATAAAGGAAATACCAGGTCAGGAGATAGCAGCAATGTCGACCTATAAGAAAGATACATCTCCATCAATAATAAGGGACCAGGATAAATGCATCCTCTGCCGCCGCTGCGAAATGATGTGCAACGAGGTTCAGACCGTTGGCGCCCTGTCAGCTGTCAACAGGGGTTTTATGGCCACCGTGGCTCCGGCATTTGAGCAGAACCTTGAGCACTCAACCTGCACATACTGCGGACAGTGTGTTGCTGTCTGTCCTACAGGGGCGCTTACTGAAGTAGATAATACACCCGACGTATTGAGAGCACTGGCAGATCCTTCAAAAACAGTCATTGTACAGACCGCGCCTGCAGTACGCGCAGCTCTCGGCGAGATGTTCGGAATGGAACCCGGAACTCTGGTTACTGGCAAAATGGTGACAGCTCTGAGAGCTCTGGGATTTGATTACGTCTTCGATACTGATTTTGCAGCCGACCTTACAATAATGGAAGAAGGTACCGAACTTCTCGACAGGCTGACCAGGCACCTGAATGGAGACAAGACAGCAAGATTACCTATACTCACCTCATGCTGTCCGGGTTGGGTTAATTTCTTCGAGGAATATTTTCCTGATCTCAAGGACGTGCCCTCAACAGCCAAATCGCCTCAGCAGATGTTCGGCGCCATTGCAAAGACTTACTTCGCCGACAAAATAAAGATTGACAGAAAGGATCTGGTTGTTGTGTCGATAATGCCATGTCTTGCAAAGAAATATGAATGCCAGAGAGATGAATTCTCTGTCGATGGAAACAGGGATGTGGATTTCTCGATATCGACAAGGGAGCTTGCTTCATTCATAAAGCAGGCAAACCTCGACCTTAATAATCTTGAGGAAGGTGAATTTGATGCTCCTCTTGGCGAATCAACCGGAGCAGGAGTGATTTTCGGCGCTACCGGGGGAGTTATCGAGGCTGCTGTCAGAACCGCTTATGAATTACATACCGCCAAGAAACTCGACAGACTGGATTTTACTGAACTGAGAGGTCTCGAGGGCGTTCGCTCAGCAACAATCGATTTCAATGGTCTCCCGATAAATATAGGTATAGCTCACGGACTCGGCAATGCGAGGAAGCTGCTGAATGATGTCAGAGCCGGCAAATCGCTGTTCCATGCCATTGAAGTAATGGCATGTCCCGGCGGATGTATCGGCGGCGGCGGACAGCCTCTGCACCATGGAAATTCAGAGATCATAAAAGCAAGAGCAGCTGCCATATACAGGGAAGACAAGCAGAAGCCGCTGAGGAAATCCCATGAGAATCCATTCATAATCAAGCTGTATGAGGAGTTCCTGGGCAAACCGAATAGTGAAAAAGCTCATCACCTGCTTCATACTCATTATTTTGATAAGAAGAAGAAAATCATTGTAAAACAATAGTATACCGTCAGGTACAATATAAAACTCAATGTCATGTCAAGCATAAAAATTGAACTGAGACAGGAAGATGTCAACAAGATCAGGGAAATATGTACATCTTTCAAAAATGATCCGCAGGAACTGATAAACGTCCTTCACAAATGCCAGGAACATTTCGGATACCTTCCTGCAGAGGTGCAGGAGGTTATCTCCAATGAGCTGGTTGTTCCCGTTGCAAAGGTTTACGGAGTCGTCACATTCTACTCATTTTTTACGATGACACCCAAGGGTAAGCACCCTATAAGCATCTGCATGGGAACGGCATGCTATGTAAGAGGCGCCGAAAAGGTGCTTGAGGAATTCAAAAAAGAACTGGGACTCCAGGTTGGACAGACCTCTGCAGACGGCAAGTTCTCGCTGTCGAGCCTTCGCTGCGTGGGCGCCTGCGGACTTGCCCCTGTTGTAATGGTTGGCGATAAGACATATGGCCGTGTGGCACCCGACGATGTCAGGAATATCATTAAGGAATATGAATAGATTTTAGTTAACTGGTTTTTAGGTTTATTATTCAAATGTCAATTGAAAGCGGTTGATTGTAAAGTCACCGCTTCTTTTTATTCCCTGTTATTTAGTTTTAGCTGTAATTCAAACCTAAACTTCAGATATATGATAAACAGTGGAAACATAAGGCATCTTCTTGCAGCAGCTTTTATTGCCTTCTCAGGAGTTACAGGATATTCGCAAAACGCCGACTGCAAAGTCAGTATGCCCTCCATCTCCGGCACATATTCAGGGGATTGTAAGAAAGGATTGGCTCATGGCCATGGTACTTCCCAGGGAATTGACAATTATTCCGGGAACTTCAGGTTCGGACTGCCTCACGGGACCGGAATATATACATGGTCAAACGGATCGAGGTATGAAGGCAACTGGAGCAAAGGGATGAAAGATGGAGCAGGTAAGATGGTAACCAGGGATTCAACATACACTGGGATATGGAAAGAGGATGTTTATATAGGCAAAGAGGTTATTGCTCCGTACAGAGTGACCCATTCACAAAATATTACCAAGTGGTCATTTTTCAAGTCTAAAAGTACTTATAATGCGATCAGGATAAGGTTTTACCAGGGAGCCGTTGAAGGCGGAGGTCTCATATCAGTTGATATAGCGACCAGTACCGGAGAACAGTATCGCGATGGCGGCATATATGGAATTCAGCATCCCTCATTTCCAATCGAAGTAAGAATAAGGTTTACAGCAATGAACAGCCTCGGAATGTCACAATTCACCGGGGATTTTGTTTTTACCATCACCGAGCCCGGCGCCTGGGATATAAAAATCTCATATTAAAGCTCCTGAATTATTTTTTCCGGTAGCCGGAAGCCCCACCTGCGGAAAGCTTCGGTGGGCGAAGCGGTGACCGGTTGCCGGTCTTATACCAGAAGAAGTACTCTTTCTGACGTTTTTTCTCTTCAGATTTTCTGGCTACATGAACTTTCTTTCCTGTAAAAGGATTAAAGCCGGTATAATACATTAATGTTGAAAGGGTCATAGGTGTCGGAGTAAAATCCTGAACCTGTTCAGGTCTGATTCCCATGCTTCTGACCTCCTCAGCCAGCTCTCTCATATTGTCATCCGTACAGCCGGGATGTGAAGAAATGAAATAGGGAATGATCTCATAACCGAGGCCTTCCCTCCTGATGATCTCATCAAACTTTCGCTTCAGTTTACGGAACAGATCAAAGGGAACTTTACGCATCTGGGTCAGAACACCAGGATCTGTATGCTCCGGCGCTACCTTCAGCCTGCCTGATACATGGTTCTTTACCAGCTCTTCAAGATATTCATTCTCAGCCCTTCCGGCATTTTTATTCCATTCCTGAAAAAGGAGATCATACCTTACACCGCTTCCTATGAAAGCCTTTTTTATACCCGGAAGCCTGTTGACCTTTTTATAAAGTCCGGTTAATGCAGCATGGCTGGTTTCGAGATTATTGCAAACAGATGGCCAGATACAGGAAGGCCTGGAACATCCGCGGCATATTTCCATATCTTTTCCTTTCATCCTGTACATGTTGGCCGAAGGACCGCCCAGGTCCGATAAATATCCCTTAAAATCAGGCAGCTGTGAAATCCTGGCGATCTCATTAAGTATTGATTCCTCCGACCGGCTTACCACCTGTTTCCCCTGGTGCGCGGCTATGGCACAGAAGCTGCATCCGCCGAAACAACCCCTGTGTATATTGACCGAGAATTTTATCATTTCATACGCAGGTATCGGCCCCTTTTTGTCATACTTCGGATGGGGAAGATATTTATACGGAAGGTCGAATGAGCGATCGAACACCTTTTCATCCATTGGCGGATAAGGTGGATTGATAATGACCATTTTATCGCAGGAAGGTTCAATCAGCCTTGCAGAATTCATCCTGTTAGATTCCTTTTCAAACACAACGAAATTTTCTGCAAATTTCTTCTTATCGCCAAGGCAATCATGGAATGAATAGAGCTTTATATCTTTCCATGTCTTTTGAGGAGGAAGCGATTCATTATTTTTTAAAGCAATTGCAGTTTGCGGAATATTCTTTAGTGATTCAAAGGGAACGCCTTTGCCAAGAAGTCTCATTATTTCCCTTACAGGCTGTTCTCCCATCCCATATATAAGAAGGTCTGCTCCGCTGCTCAGAAGAATGGATGGCTCCAGTTTATCTTTCCAGTAATCGTAATGCGAAAGGCGGCGCATAGATGCCTCTATTCCTCCAATTACAACAGGAACATCAGGGAACAGATCCTTCAATATCCCGGTGTATACAATTGTCGGGTAATCGGGCCGGAAGCCTGATTTTCCGCCAGGGGTATATGCATCGTCGGAACGGAGGCGGCGGGCAGCAGTGTAATGGTTCACCATCGAATCCATGTTTCCTGCAGTAACCGCGAAAAAGTATTTCGGTTTGCCAAGTTTCTTAAAATCACGTAAATCGTCTCTCCAGTTAGGTTGGGGAACTATTGCCACACGGAATCCTTCATCTTCAATCACACGACCGATTACGGCCGGTCCGAATGACGGATGGTCGACATAGGCATCACCGCTGAATATTATAACATCCAGGTCATCCCAGCCGCGGATTTCAAGGTCTTTTTTTGAAACCGGCAGCCAGTCGTTAATATTTGGCCGTTCTTTCAAAATCAGTTCAAGAGTTCTTCAAATGTAAATAATGTTTCAGAGAGACTGTCAAACAGATCGATGTTTATTGTCCGGCCTGATTGTTGCATATATTGAATGTAACGGGAACAATGATATTTTGTCATTTGTTCCTATATTACATAAAATTCGATGGATATTGCCTTGATATTCTGTCTGATATGATTGCGTCAACTACTTCGGGACATTTGCGTGACGAGTATGAAGACCTGGTTATGACCTACAGGAACATGCTTTCCTATACTATTGAGGGAATAAACGATCCTGAGAGGAATAAGGTATATCTTAAGCTCATCCAGTCGATTCTCGAACTCTCCGACAAGGTCAGACAGGACATATTGTCACATAATTCAGGATGGAACACCTACTGGGTAAAACAACAGACAGAAAAAGAGCAGAAGCTGACGGGAAAAACCATTGTTGAGAGTGTCGACGACCTGATGTTCAAGTCGGAGCTCGACGAATGGCTGAAACTGACCAATGAGATAAATCCCGATCCGGAGTCAGAGATATCGAAAAAGCATAAACAACTCATAAAGAACATATTCAATCACTTATGGCTTACTGATTTTTATGGTGAGGCTGAAGAGAGCCTTATCAACATCATACTGAATTCCGGCAAATTCAGATGGTATGAGTCGTGTATCTTTACCACGGCAATAACTCTCAGTTCGTTCAGAAGCTGGCAGACGGAGAAGCTTCATTACCTGATTGACATATATGAATCGGGAAAGGAACAGGTAAAGGAGAGGGCTCTTTCGGGACTGATCCTGAACCTGCATTACTACAATGGCAGGATCCTGCTCTATCCTGAGATCAGCAAGCGTATCAGTGAATTGGCCGGCGTTCCGGGATTCAGGGAACACTGCAGGATTATTGTCCTGCAGACTATAAGATCGCGCGAGACTGAAAAACTTGGAAGGAAGCTTCACGATGAAATCCTGCCGCAGGTCGCAAAGCTGAAACCGAGAATCGAGGAAAAACTCGACCTTGACAATATTCTTCCAAATGAAAAGAATGAAGGGAAGAACCCCGACTGGTCAGCCATGTTCAACGATTCCGAGGAGATATTCAAGACAATGGAGGAGCTTACCAAGCTTCAGATGGAAGGAGCCGATGTATATATGTCTGCATTTGCCAACCTCAAGCATTTCGACTTTTTCAAGGATTTCCAGAACTGGTTTGTGCCATTCTATCCCGATCACGAAGTGGTGGATGAAATATTCAGGGATGAGATCCTTGGTCCGGGTACCAATGAGATGGCAGAGGCAATGTACAAAACGCCTTTTATCTGCAATTCCGACAAGTATTCCCTGATACTGAACCTGAAGTATCTGCCTTCCTCACAGAAGAGCATGATGCTCAAGGTATTCCGTATGGAGCTTGAAGGTCTCGAACAGCTTGAGGATGAGGAGTCAGTGACTGATCCCACAAGGAAATTCAGGACAAATGTAACACAGTATCTTCAGGATATCTACCGGTTCTTTAAGCTTTCTCCCTACAGAAAAGAGTTTGAAGATATCTTTACCGGTAAGCTTGATATATATAATTCGGTATTCTTCAGGCTCACATGCAATGCAGCCGAGGCTGAAGCAGGTCTTGCAGACTATTTCTTCAGCAAGGATTTTTATGATGATGCGCTTTCGCTTTACATAAGGCAGGCTGCCGCGAAGCCTGATGATGCTCAGCTATATGAGAAAATAGGATATTGCTGTCAGGAAATCGGAGACAACGAGGAGGCTCTCAGGTATTACAGGAGGGCAGAACTTATTGACAGGAAAGCCTGGACGATCAAGAAAATAGCTCTTTGCCTCCGAAGGCTGGGGAGAAATGATGAGGCTCTGGAATACTATCTCCAGGCGGCCGGCATGGAACCGGATAACCTGCATACAGCAATAATGACAGCTCACTGCTATCTTGACCTCAGGGAGTATGAAAAAGCCCTGAACCATTACTTCAGGGTCGAATATAACGATCCCGGCAATCTTAAGATACTCAGGCCTATAGCATACTGTTATTTTGCACTCGGCAAGTTTGATGAATCGGTGAAATATTATGACAGGTTATCTGCAGGAAAACTTACCGCTCATGATCTCATCAACATGGGACATCTGGCGCTTTGCCAGGGAAAGAAAAAAGAGGCTGTTGATCTTTACAAGCAGAGTATTATCACCGGTGAAATAACTAAGGATAAATTCATGTCGATATTTGCCGAAGACAGGAACCTGCTCATTTCACTGGGAGTAAGCAGTGATGATCTGCCAATTCTTCTCGACTATCTTTTATTTGCAATCGGGTGACGGAGCAGAATCCGGGTGAAATCTCCTTCCATCCCTGTTGAAAGATCTCATATCATTGTTATCTGAAGAGTCTCTGCGGTCTCTTCTCCCGTGGCGGATCATTTCCTGCCTGCGTTCATCCATCTCTTTAAGTCTTGCCAGCTGCTCTTTGGTGAGCTTTGAATCTATTTCTTTCCTGAACTCTTTCATATTTGAATCGAGTTCTTTTCTGAAATTCCCCTGAAGCCCGGAGTTCAGCTTTGCGTACTTCTCAATGATCTTTTCAATCTCAGTTTTTTGTTTTTCGTCGGGTTCAATTGTTTTATAGAATCCTTCCCTGAAACGTTCCTCGGAAAAATATACTCTGACCGGCTTGAGCCTTTGATACCTCAACTGAGCTGATGTCAGCATTCCAAGGATAAATCCAATAATCAGAGTGACAATAACAAGCAGAATCGGTTTTGCTTTCATGCAGATAGATTTATTTACCGGTTAACATACTGATGATGCCTTCATCATAGGTATCGCCAATTCCGAGAAATGAATTAAATGACAGTGATCCTTCGGCCAGGAAAATGGAAAGAAGCAGCAACACAATTGCGGCCACCCCTGTAAGAGCGACACGGTTGAATGCAAATCTCATCGACCTGGTGAACTCGATTTCACGTGTTACAGCATCAGTACCTGACATGATTTTGTTCAGGACCTTATCGCTGAATCCTTTGCTGAAATCAAATAAGACACCCTCCTCCACAAGCCTCTTTGCGCTTAACTGAGGATCAGTATTTTCATCAAGTGATCCGATGATAAACTTTTTCAGTTCTGAAGGTTTCATAGTTTTACAGCTTTTTCAATATTTCCTTAAGTTGTTCCTGTGCTCTCGAAAGCCTGGAGAGGACTGTTCCCAGAGGCAGGTCGAGTATTTCTGCAGTCTCTTTGGTGGAGTAACCCTGCAGCATCCTCATTGCCACAATGATCCTGAACTTTGGGTCGAGTTCCTTTAAAGCTTTATTTACCAATTCCGAAGCATCTCTTTTTTCCTCGCTTTCAAAATCTGCTATTTCATACTCATACATTTCGCTGTTCCCTTTCTGCGAGAACATTGAAAAGAATCTTTTTCTTCTTTTTATCTCATTCAGGGTAAGGTTTATTGCTATCTTCTGAATGTAAGTCGACAATTTCGCCTCTCCCCTGAATTCCGGCAGGGAGTGGTATAGTTTAATAAATACCTCCTGTCCGATATCTTCAGCATAAACTGAATCTCCAAGCATCCCTTTGACTATCCGGGCGACCATTTTACGATACCGCTCCATGATCTCTCCGAAAGCCAGCTTATCGCCTGCTATTGAAGCCCTGACAAGTTCGTTTTCATCGGTCTGCCTGTACGATTCTTTCATTTAATAGACAACAACCGGGTGCTGAATATTCCCGATTGTTAATTTTTATTAACAATAGCAATTTTGACCAGGTCACTGCGCAACATCAGGGAGCAGAACAACTTCATATCCTTTTGTATACTTTATGGAGTACAGTTTCTGGTTTTCAAGGCCGTCATTCATGCCTTTTCTCCGGAAATCGAACTGAGTATGAAGCAGATCAGGATTGTGTATTTCGGGATGAGCGATAAAATCATTGCCATGTATCGCCAGCCCGCTTATGAAAAAATAAGCAATATCATAGCCTAACCATGCATAACTCAGTTCCTGGGGTTCTGTCATAAATTTATTCCGGAAATCGGCATTGAACTGTCTGACATCTCTTTTTGAATAGTCGATCCAGTAGGGAGAATACATCAGGATGTCTAGCTCAAAGAAGTATTTTGGTTCCAGGTTTTCGATCATTCTCATTGCAGGATAGCCGAATACTTTAACAGGGTATCTTTTTGAGAGACTATGAATTTCCTGAAGCGTTTCGCTTATAACTGGTGCCTCCTCCGAAGCTAGGATGATCGTATTGTCAATATCCCTGGAAAGTGCATGGCTCAGTCTGTTAATAGAGTCATTGTCAAATGCCGACCTGCTGTAAAACAGGAATTCCTTGAATTTGATCTCCTCCCATGGAAGCCTGTTGCTAAGCTCTGCAAATATCTTATCCTTGAAATTCTTCACATCTGAATCTACTCCGGAAGAGTCGCTATGTATGAATACAATATTATTGTCGAAGTACTCTCCTACTTTCCTCGCGAGAACATTCTGGGCTACATCCAGTGATGCATTTGCCATAAAAAGGTTGGGATTATCAACAAGTGCCGAATTATTGAAAAGAGGTACGGGCGATACAACTGGTATGCCAAGTGGTTTTGCATAGGCTGTCATTATTCCAAGATTATGCGAATAGACAGGACCTATTATGAGATCCATTCCTGAAAGCCTGCCGCTGTTGATGAGCCTGGTAAGCTCAATTGTATCTGATCTGATATCAAAAACATGCAGATTAATATCCAGTCCCAATGCCCTTATTGTATCAGCTGCAAGCAGGATTCCCTCGTACATCTCGAGGAATCCGATACTGCTGGAATAGATCCATTCACCGGAACGGGGAACAATCTTATAAACACGCCTCCCCTTTGATATTTTTGAGGAATCAATATCAGTTCTGACAGCATTTTCGCGAAGATATAACGGCAGAAGCAAGGCTACGTCAATTGATCCCTTCAGGTTCCGCACCGGAGTATACCCTGATGGTCTGTCCAATAAAACCGGAGGCTGGCCGGCAACTGCTTTTGTTGTATCAGCGCCCGGAATCCGCACAACAGCTTCCATTGCTTCAGGCTTCTTTGGCACAGGTATCCTTAAATAATCACCAACCTGAGGGAATCTTATATTTCTGTTTTCTTTCCTCAGGTCCCTTACTGAGAGACCGTATTTCTCTGCAATTGAAGCAAGTGATTCCCCTCTGACGACCTTGTGAAAGATATAGTCAGAATCCTGCACGGCAAACTCCTGCCTTTCACTCATAAACTCCCGTCTGGGAACGGCGATCTCAGCATTCACAGGCAAACGGGAAATGTCAACTCGCGGATTGCTTGCAACGATTTCATTTTCGGATACTCCGTAAAGCTTTGACAGATAATAAATCGTTTCTCCAGGCTGGAGCTTATGGTAAATATATCTGGCCTCATCACGTTTTACAGGGGCAGTGACAGTTTTAGCCGGTTCATTCAGCGACATCTCCCTGACCGGTATCCTCAGCGCCTGGCCCTCTTTTATTCCATATACTGCCGGAGGATTTTCCTTATTGATCTCTTCCACAGTGACGTTGTATGCCCTGGCAATTGAATATGCGGTTTCTCCTTTTTTTACAACATGCACATAGTAGGGTGTACCCGATATTATTACCTTGTCCTTAGATCTCTCCACTACAACCTGTGTCCAGGCGGGTGAATTAACCATAATGAACAGGAGCGCCGCCAGGTATACCTTTATTCCATTCCTGAAGTCCATCATCATTTCATTTTCAATGTTGCCAGGAAGTTCATGCAATTTTTTTCTATCCGCTCCCTGACATCGGTTATATCAGCCCTCACGAAACTTTCACCTGTGATCTTTTCATAGAGCTCTATATATCTTTCAGATATTTCTGTTACAAACTCATCTGTCATCTCCGGCACTTGCTGGCCTGTCTGTCCCTGGAAGCCGTTTGCCATAAGCCATTCACGCACAAATTCCTTTGACAGCTGCTTCTGGGGAAGTCCCTTATCGAAGAGCTCCCGGTAACCATCAGCGTAGAAATAACGCGAAGAGTCAGGAGTGTTGATCTCATCAATCAGATATATCTTCCCATCCTTGCTGCCAAATTCATATTTGGTATCAACAAGAATCAATCCATGCTGCGCTGCAATCTCCGATCCGCGCAGGAAAATTTCCATTGTATATTTTTCAATCAGGTCGTATTCCTTTTGAGGCACCAGGCCTTGTCTGATTATCTCGTCCCTGGATATATCGGCATCATGCATTCCATGTTCCGCCTTGGTGGTAGGAGTTATTAAAGGCGTTTGAAAACGTTGGTGTTCCTTCATCCCGTCCGGTACCGGAATACCGCAGATTTCGCGTGCGCCTGCTTTATATGTCCGCCATGCACTTCCGGTCAGATAAGCCCTTACAATCATCTCCAGCGGATATGGTTTGCAGATATGACCAATAGTTACATTCGGATCAGGAGATGCGATCTTCCAGTTTGGGACGATGTCGCTTGTCGCATCCAGGAATTTGGAAGCGATCTGGTTCAGCACCTGTCCTTTGTAGGGAATCCCGCGCGGAAGAACAACATCGAATGCCGATATCCTGTCGGACACGACCATAAGCAGGAATTGGTCATCTATATTGTAAACGTCCCTGACCTTTCCCTTGTAGATGCTCTTCAGGCCTGGGAAACTGAAATCTGAATTAACGATTGTCTGTGCCATAGGATTAATGTTTTTCCTCTTGTCTGGTATTCTCTTCATCTTCATATGCTCTGACGATCCTTTTAACGAGCTTATGACGCACTATATCTCTCTCATCAAATTTTATGATTGATACACTATCGATTCCTGATAGTATTCTCATCGCCTGCAGCAGTCCCGACTCGCCTCTTTTCGGAAGATCGATCTGTGTCGAATCGCCTGTCATGATGAACTTGGAGTTTACTCCCATCCTGGTCAGGAACATCTTAAGCTGGCTGATAGTAGCGTTCTGAGCCTCATCAAGGATCACGAAGGCGTTTTCGAGTGTTCTTCCTCTCATGAAGGCCAGTGGCGCTATCTGGATAGTGCCGTCTTCGAGCCATGTTTCCAGCTTCTTGAAAGGGAGCATATCATGAAGGGCATCATAAAGAGGCTGAAGATAGGGATCAAGCTTTTCCTTCATATCGCCTGGAAGAAAACCAAGTCTTTCACCGGCTTCAACAGCAGGGCGGGTAAGAATTATCTTCTTCACTTCCCTCTCCTTTAATGCCCTGACTGCCAGAGCAATGGATGTATATGTCTTTCCCGTACCCGCAGGTCCTTCAGCAATTATCAGGTCATTCGTTTTGTAATCATTTACAAGTGCAAGCTGATTGACTGTCCTTGCTCTTACAGGTTTTCCGCTTGTGCCGAAGACAAGTATCTGTTCAAATTCGCCGTTTGATACTGATTTCATATGATCGGCGTCAAAAAGGTATCTTTCAAGATCTTCTTCTTCGAGACGATTGAACTTCCTGTAATATTCGATGAGTCCGTTGAACTTTTCGGCAAATATGGTGATCTCCGATTCCTCCCCCATGCATTTTATCTCATTGCCCCTGGAGAGTATTTTCAGTTTTGGGAAGAAACCGCGGATTTTATCCAGAAGAGAATTGCTTGTGCCGAAAAAGTCGACAGGATCAATATCTTCAAGAAAAATAACTATCTCTGTCATCGAATATCAACTTTTTATGCTCAGACCTTCTTTGCCATTATTAACCGCAAACCCGGCGATAGTTCATAAAAATTAAGTGCCGGAGTGTTGCAAAGTAAGTTTATTTTTCATTAGAAGATTATCTTTGTCTTAAGTTTTTTCCCTATGCCGGTAATTACACTTACAACTGAATGGAAGCCTGATGACATATACCACGGTATCATAAAGGGAAAAATTTGTAACCTGTGCCCCGGCGTCACTATTATTGATAATGCAGTAGGAATTCCGGCTTTTAACATAGCGCATGCTTCCTTTGTGATCAGAAACACTTACGGTAATTATCCAAAAGGAACAGTGCATATTATCTGTGTTCATTCCGAAGCAGTGAGCGGACAGAATTACCTGATTGTAAAGGCAAAGGATCATTACTTTATCGGCACCGACAATGGCATATTCAATCTGATCCTGAATGCTGATCCGGATGAGATTGTAAAGATCGACTGCATGGAGAGCTCCGACGAGCTGGATATTTTTGCCAGGGCTGCATCGGCTCTGCTCAGCGGTAGAAAGCCATCAGAGCTTGGCAAACAGGTTAAGAATATCAGTGAGAGAGTGCCGCTAAGGGCGACTATCGAGAAGGATGTGATTATCGGCAGCATCATTTTCATTGATTCTTACGGAAATGCAATTTCAAATATAACACGGGAAGTATTCAACAGGGTTTTTGAGGAAAGAGAATACAGGATACTCATTCAGAGCAACAAGAATTACACTGATCATATCCTCGAAAAATACAGCGATGTGCCTGTCGGAGAGATGCTTGCAAGATTCAACTCACTCGACCTTCTTGAGATCGCAATTAACGGAGCCAATGTTTCTGAATTGCTGGACCTGAATGTAGGATCTGTTTTGCGGATCGATCAGAGAGTCAGGCAGACATCACCTAACCACTTGTTCTAAAAATAATTACTGATGGATGATAAGAAAAAAAGCGTTGAAGAGTTCGGGAAGCTCCTCGACATCCTGGATAAGCTGAGGGCCACTTGTCCGTGGGATATGAAGCAAACCAATGAGAGTCTTCGCAAGCTGACCATTGAAGAGACCTATGAGCTATCCGAAGCTATCTTCTCGAATAACGACGACGGCATCCGGAATGAGCTTGGCGACCTTATGCTCCACCTTGTCTTTTATACAAAGATCGGATCGGAGAAAAAAGCATTTACGATGACTGACGTTCTGAAAGGTATAAATGAAAAGCTTGTTTACAGGCATCCGCATGTATTTGGCGATGTAAAGGTATCCGGGGCTTCAGAAGTAGAGAAGAACTGGGAACATCTTAAAATAAAGGAGAATAACGGATATAAGCCTGTGCTTTCCGGGGTTCCGCCTTCAATGCCGGCAATTGTCAAAGCAAACAGGATCCAGGAGAAAGTAAGAGGCGTTGGATTTGACTGGGAAAAGAGAGAACAAATCTGGGATAAGGTCCTTGAGGAGATCACTGAGCTTAAAAAGGAAGTGGATAACCACGACAGTGAGAAAATAGAATCGGAGCTTGGTGATGTAATGTTCTCACTCATCAATGCTTCAAGGCTTTACGGCATCGATCCGGAAGCTGCACTTGAAAAGACAAACAGGAAATTTATAAAGAGGTTCAACTACCTGGAAAATAAAACCATGAGAAAAGGCCGGTCGACCCCCCGCCGCTGCGCGGCGACCCCCCGCAGATTGCTGGCGCGGATTTATAATCCGTGCCTCCTAAAAATTGGCACCGATTACAAATCGGCGCCAACTATTATCTCTGGAAAATATAACTCAGCAGCTGATAAATGACCTTTGCTGCTACGAAATCGGGATATTTATTTCCGGGCATCGGGCAGAGTTCAACAACATCAAATCCGACTATCTTCTTT
>JALONV010000104.1 GCA_025454755.1 Bacteroidales bacterium
CAGGGTTTCGTAGGTGCACCTGGTAAGGATCCCATGCAGGGAATGGCCAAATTCATGAAGGAAAGTAGTTACCTCGTTAAATGAGAGAAGAGAAGGCCTGGTATCTGTCGGCCTCGTGAAATTTGCAACAATGGAGATCAGCGGCCTGATCTCATGACCCTGCTCAATTCTTTGCTCTCTGAAGCTTGTCATCCAGGCACCTCCATTCTTCCCGGGCCGGGGAAAATAGTCGGCATAGAATATAGCAAGGAAAGTGCCGTCTCTGTCCTGCACTTCCCAGGTTTTTACTTCATTATGATAAACAGGAATATCTTCTTTTGGAATAAATTTTATTCCGTAGAGTGTGGTCGCCAGGCTGAAAATAGCTTTTTCAGCGTTCTCCAGTTTCAAATAGGGTTTGAGCACTTCATCATCGATATC
Source organism: Bacteroidales bacterium (assembly GCA_025454755.1). Lineage (GTDB taxonomy): Bacteria > Bacteroidota > Bacteroidia > Bacteroidales > VadinHA17 > LD21. The sequence continues at coordinate 421 of JALONV010000104.1, forward strand.
AAATTTTGCTTTTTGCAGTTGTTCAGAATAATATGCCCAGTCCCATCTTTCAAGTTCTCCCTTGTGCCCTTTTTCCTCAGCAAATTTCTCAACTGCTTCAAGATCGCGGCGGGCAGCAGGATAGGATGCAGAGTGCAGTTCTTCAAGAAAAGATTCTACTTTAACTGTGGTATCAGCCATCCTGTCGCCAAGTACAAGTTCCGCGAAATTATTGAATCCCAATATTTTAGCAAGTTCAAGACGCAGGTTGACGATTTTCAGCGACAATTCACTGTTGTCATGAGTATCATTATGAAATGCCCTGGAAGAGTATGCCCTGTACATTTTTTCCCTGAGCTCCCTTCTTTCCGAATATTTCATAAAAGGGATATAGCTGGGAAAATGAAGCGTGAATATCCAACCCTCTTTTTTCTTCTCCCTTGCCTCCATGGAAGCCATTTCTATTGTGCCTTCCGGCAATCCGGCAAGGCTGTCAGTATCGGTAATGTGAAGCTCAAATAAGTTGGTATCGTCAAGAACGTTCTCTTCAAATTTTATGGATAGTTTTGACAATTCTTCGGAGATCTCCCTGAATCTTGCTTTTTTCTCCTGATCGAGTCCGGCTCCTCCCAGGATAAAGTTCCTGTAATTTTTTTCAAGAAGCATCATTTCTTCCGTATTCAGTACTGACGTGTCTCTTGAATCATAGATTACCTTCACTCTTCTGAAGAGATCTTCATTCATGGTAATGTCGTTGGAATAGCGCGTAAGAAGGGGAGATACCTCCTGTGCTATCATCTGAAGCTCTTTGCTGGTTTCGGCACTGTTAAGATTGAATAGAATTGAGGTTACATCACCAAGTTTTCCGCCTGCCATGTCGAGTGCCGCAATAGTATTCCTGAAATCAGGTGTGTCCGGGTTATTTGTTATAGTCCTGATTTCTTCCGAAGCCGACCTGATCGTCTCCTCAATTGCAGGCTTAAAATGTGAATTCTCAAACAGGTGAAAAGGAGGAGTCCCGTATGGTGTTTTCCACTCCTGGAGAAGGGGATTGTTCATTTTCAGAAAGGAAGATCACTAAGTTCCTCATTGTCGGGCGGAATATCTTCCAGCGCCTGTGTGGAAGGCACATTCTGATCGCGCCCCTGGGATGACATCTTCTCAATCTTCCAGGCATCGAGATTTGTGAAGTAATTGACTCTTCCTTCTTTTTCCCATCTGTTGCCTTTCAGGTTAAACCAAATCTTCACTTCCTCGTTCAGAAACGATTCATTAATGAGGTCGCATTTATCCTGTACCAGCTGGAATTTAATATAATCGACAAAAACTGCAGAGCCGCCTGATTCTTTTTTTTCAATGACGAACTCACGTTTCCTGAATTTATCGCTTACCTGGTTGACAGGCAGAATATCGATTATCCTTCCGGTAATTTCGAATGCCATTATTTCTCCTCTTCGTTTATTATGATCTTTTCAATTTTGTCGCCCTGGCGGATTTTATCGATAACATCCAGCCCTTCGGACACTTTACCGAAGCAGGTGTGCTGACGGTCGAGGTGTTTTGTATTTGTTCTGCCATGGCAGATAAAGAATTGTGATCCACCCGTGTTCTTTCCGGCATGTGCCATGGAGAGAACGCCCCGGTCGTGGTACTGATTTCCTCCGTTCAGTTCGCAGTTGATCTTAAATCCGGGACCTCCCGTTCCAACACGCGGATCAGACATATCTTTGGAGAAGGGACACCCGCCCTGGATCACAAAATCAGGAATTACACGGTGAAATGCCAGTCCGTCGTAGTAACCTTTTTTTGCCAGTGTGATAAAATTTTCTACTGTTCCGGGTGCATCCTTTTCAAAAAAGTTCACCTTCATGAGGCCTTTGTCCGTATGTATTTCGGCAGTTCTCATTTACCTGACGATATCAATCAGCTCAACATCGAAGATAAGTGCCGAAAATGGTTTGATGGCATCACCTGCTCCGTTTGCTCCGTAAGCAAGCTCGGAAGGGAGCCAGATCGTGAATCTTGATCCTGCGGGCATGAGCTGTAATGCTTCTGTCCATCCGGGGATAACGTTTGCAAGAGGAAATTCTGCCGGTTCACCTTTCCTTGAAGAATCAAATTCTTTTCCGTCGATCGTCGTTCCTGTATAATGTACTCTTACAGTGCTTTCTGCTGTAGGTTTTTCGCCTGTTCCCATCTTTATCACCTTATACTGAAGACCGGTGGCGGTTACCTGAACGCCTTCCTTTTCCTTGTTGCTGGCAAGAAATGTTTCATTCTCAGTGATATAATCTTTATATAGCACCTTGTTTGCATCAGCCTGTTTCTCCTGTTCCTTAGCCTGTTGTTCAGCCATTTCAGTATCGCGCCTGTTAACGAAAGCCATTATAATTGTCCTGGCTTCTTCTTCAGTCATTTCAGAACTCTGGGCTTTGCCGTCAAGCATAGCTTTTGCTATAATAATAGGATCCAGGTCAATGCTGTCTGCACTGAGAGCACCATAATAAAATACTCCGAAAGCATATGACAGAGAATCCATATCGCTTTTCATTTTTGAACTTTGAATTGCATTTTTTGCACATGAGCCAAGCATCATTGATACTGCAATAACAAGTACAATTATTCCCTTGATTTTCATAATAAATAAATTAGTTTAAAATTCCCCGCAAAGATAGTACTTTGGGTACAGGAAAAAAGCGTTTAAGTGATTTTTTCAGATTTTAATTGCACGTATTACATGTCGCTTGCCGGGAGGGCCCGGCAGAAGTTCAACCTCAAAACCTGCGCACTTCAGATTTCGCTTAACCTGACCTTTAGCTGAATATGTTACAAGTATTCCGCCGGATACAGTAATCCCGGAGATCTTTTCAAAGATTTCCTGTGTCCACATTTCAGACTGCTTTTCAGGTCCGAATGCATCAAAATAGATCAGATCATAAGCTCCTTCAGGGCTCCCGGCAACTAAATCAGATTCTATCTTCTTAATGCTGAAGTTCCTGCATATTCTTTGCATTGTTCCCCATCGTGATGAATTAAGAAAAGAAAATAATCCGGCACCTTTCTCTCCTGCAAATTGTTGATAGTTAAGCTTATGAACGATATGCTCTTCGACAGGATGCTTTTCGATAGCCGTGTAAGAAACTTCCCTCGTTCCGTTCATGCTTTCGACCGCCGTAAGGAGAGCGTTTAACCCCGTGCCGTATCCGACTTCGAAGATGTGTAAAGGATCAGCTTTACAGAATTTAAAACCGTAATTGATGAAAATATGCTGTGATTCCTGTACTGCGCCGTGAACCGAATGATAATGTTCATCGATTTCCGGAACATAGATCGTATGCGAGCCATCCGCTGTTAAGACTAGCCTATTTATTTTTTTCACCACGGATTACACGGATTTTCACGGATTTCCCTATATCTCTGTATTGCTGTGCCACTGCAACGCTGTACCGTTGCACCATTGCACCGTTGTACCGTTATACCGTTGCACCGTCATACCTTTATTCCTATCACCATCACATCATCCACCTGTTCTCTTTCGTTCTTCCATTTCTCGAAAGTGTTGTCAAGTATCTCCTTTTGCAGCTCCATTGGTTTGAAGCTGTTTCTCACCAGCAGATCCTGGAAGGGCTTATACATGAATTTCTTTCCGCGGGGTCCGCCAAACTGGTCGGCATACCCGTCAGAGAAAAGGTAGAAATAGTCACCTTTCCTGATTTGAATTATTTGGTTTGTGAAAGGAGTGAATGATATGAAGTGAATTCCTATTGGCATGCTGTCTGCCTTGTATCTTGTCAGTTTGCCATCACGTATCAGGTAGAGCGGATTGTTTGCGCCCGCATAGTCGAGTTTGCCGGATTTAAGGTCAAGAATTACAAGTGATACATCCATTCCGTCGCGGGCTTCACCGGTTGTACCTTTTTGTTTCAGGGTATTAATGATCTCCTCCCTGAGTATATTCAGAATAGCAGCTGCATTATCTATCTCCCTGGTGTTAATTATTTCATCAAGGAAGGTATGCCCGAGCATGCTCATGAATGCACCAGGTACCCCATGTCCTGTACAATCGACAGCTGCTATCATTATTTTTTCATTCTTCATAACGCCCCAGTAGAAGTCGCCGCTCACAATATCCTTTGGTTTAAAAAGGATGAAGTTTTCGAGACCCCACTCATCCAGGAAATTGATCGGAGGAAGGACCGCGGTCTGTATCCTGCTGGCATACTGGATGCTGTCAGTGATTGACTGATTTTTTTGTTCAATTATGTCTTTCTGCTTAAGTACCTCTGCGTTTATTTGTTCCAGATCGGCATTGATTTTTTCGATGTGGCGTTTGCTTTCTGCCAGTATCTGATTCTTCTTCCTGGTTGATATAAGTCCGAAAAGGATCATTATGGCTACCAGCACCATCAGGGCGCCAAGAAAGATAGCCATGTTCCGGATCTGTCGTGCTTTCTGAGCACTTTCCGCTTCCTGTTTTTTTTGTGTTTCAAGAAGTTCGTTTTCAGTAGTCAGAGTTTTTTCCCTTGCAGTTTTCAGATCAAGTTCCTGTTGCTGTATCAGTGCTTCCTGTTCAAGCGACCTGACCTTCTCCTGGTTTTCCCTGGCAATATTCTTTTCCTTTTCCAGAAGAAGCGATTGTGCAATCCGGTCTTTCTCTGAACGTTCAAGCTCCTGCTGTTTTGTAAGAAGGTTTATTTCATTTTCCCTTCTCTGATTCTCAGCCCTGAGTGTCTTTAATTCAAGATCCTGTATCTCCTGCGTGGCAATCTCATCTCTGATTCTCTGTTCTATAGCGTCATATTCGGCTATCATGTCGGCACTCTCTTTTTCAGCCAGCCGGTTCGCGTAATTAATGGAATCACGCAGATTAAGATGTTTTTCATAATACTCCAGGGCTTTGATGAAATCGTTTCCGCTTTCCAGCACTGCAGAATAATCTTTATAGCACAGATGGAGGACATCATAGTTGCCTGAAGCTTTTGCTGATTCGATACAACTCTGGCAATAGACCTCAGCATGGTAATTATCTTTTTTACTGAAATAGATCATTGCCATGATCCTTTCAATTCGTGCAGCCTCATACCGCCTACCGGAATTTTTTGCACATTCAAGCGCCCTCCTGAAGCTGATCATCATTTCGTTCTCATTCTCAAGGTTCTGAAAGCAGATAGCTTTATTTGACCATGCATCTGTCAGGAAGTAATCGTCACTGCCGGCTTTCTCCGAGAATTCAACAGCTTTATTGAAATTTGCCAGTGCATTGTTTATGTCATTCTTTTTGAACATCAGGAAGCCGGTCTGATTATATATTGCAGCAACATTTTTGAAATCATTTTCCCCCATGTATCCGGCGATCAGATTTTCGTATTCCGTTAAGCCCTCCTCGTACATCCCGAGTTGTGTATAAAGCTGTCCAAGTCTTTCGCGGCACCTCAGAGTACCTGTTGCATCACCGGTCAACCCATAATTATCAGAAGCAATTCCATACCAGACTGCCGAGAGGGAATCGAGCGGAAGATTGAAGTATGACTTACCCGCATTTTCTGCAGAAGAAGCCAGACTGCCTGCATTATGTTTCTCATAGAGCGCATATTCCTGCTCATAGTACAATGCAGCTTTCTTAAAGATTCCTTTCCTGTAATAATTTCCGGCAATGATATTCAGTATTCTTGCTTCATTAACCCTGTCGCCAGGTTTTCTATATGCTTCCGCCGCCCTGAGGTAATTACGCAATGTCTCATCCCATCCGCCAAGAGAATCATTTGTCTGCGCCATCATTTCATAGTCTGAAGCACTCTTTTCATCCTGCATGACTGATATGGTATCCTGACCTTTCGCTATGTGATTGCACAACGAAAGGACAACATATATTGCTATGACCGGTTATAGGCCAGGTCAGCCTTCATTCCTGAATAGGCCGGACCGCCATATCTCTCATCAAAAATATTATTGACTTTTATAAAACCATTGAGGTTGGCTCCGAACTTGTAATTAGCAACGAAATCCATGCTGTAAAAACCATCATAGTCATCAATTATTTCATTGTAGATCTCCTTAATAGGAACCAGGACTCTCAGCCAGCTTGATTCCCAAATGCTTGCGATCTGGAGATAAAGATTTTTTACCGGTTCTGCAGAGATCTTCAGCTGTCCATAGTGATTGGGATTAAGCTTTAAATTGCTTATATAATCGGTAGCAGTTTCAAGAAGGTCGGGGGCCTTATCGCTGTAGAAAGCAAAGGTCAGGCTCAGCTCAAGGTTCAGGTGGATCTTTTTGATCAGGTCATTGCGCCTGAAGGTGCTCTGTATCCCGTATTGCCTCGATACAGATTCGTAACTGTTGGCTTTCATCAGCACTGAATCTTCCGCCGAGGAATTTATTGCCCGGGTAAGGTTGATGCCGTCCGTTGTCACATATAGATCCACTATCGGATCGCTGCTTGTATTATAATAAAATGAAATATTGGAATTAAGTCCTCTTTTTGATTTCCTTATAAGACCAAACTCCACAGACATGAACTTCTCAGGACTGAGATCCGGATTCGGAACTGACAGATAAGTAAGGCTATCGAGGTTTGCACCGGCTCTGTAAGCCAATGATTGCCATGCAATTGATGATGGAGGAGCCTTGTATGCAAATCCAATGGAACCACGAAAACTTGTCTTCCGGTTCAAAATTAACAATCCTGCCAGCCTGGGGCTGTAGCTGAATCCGTAATGTGAGTTATCGTCAACCCTGATCCCTCCCATGAACCTGAATTTATTAAGTGAATAATAGGCCTGGGAAAATGCAGAAACATTATGGTAAACAATAGGATTAATGCCAAAATTATTTGTAAGAGTGTCAAGAAGATCCATGTGCGTGCTGAAAAAGCTGTACTTCTTCGTATTGAAAGGAGCATTGAGAAAGTTGGTCTGCGGCAGGTTGCCGGAGTACTGGTAGGTGAGTCCTGACATTATCTCAAGCCTGGGACCAGGCATAACTGTGAACAGCTGTTCCATCAATATATCACGGCTGGCAGCATATCGGTAAACCTTATCAGTGTAGTCAATAAAAGTGATTCCCATACTGGAATTATTATCCATCTTGTAATCAAGGCTTGAAATGTTGGTGGTAGTGGAGAACTTAGTCGACCATTCATGGTTGTAGCTCAGGGTGGTCGATCTTATATTCTCGCCCCAGAAGTTCTGAGGATTATTGTATTTGAATAGATAAGGTGTCTGTCCGAGGGAACTGTGTGTCTTCCTGTACATATTATTAAATGCAAGGGAGACTCCTCTGAACTTCAGCTGGAAGCCCAGGTTATTTGATGATGCAGGAAGCTCTTCAATCTGCGGTAATGTAAGTGATCCTTCATAGTTCACCGGATAGCTGTCACTGATGAAGTCTTCAGGCTGGATACCTCCGGTTTTAAGGATAGTTTCTGTCAACCCGGAAGGTCTGTAAACAGTGCCACCGATGGTGAATGTTTTTCCTGCTTCCTCCAGATACTGAAGGGGATTATAGATTTTATCATAACCCTTTTCGACGTTCAGGTCACTTACCTCGCTCAATCCGCCATAAAAGCTATACTGAAGTACATTTTTATTCTTCCCGGTTTTTCCTCCGACCATGAAGTTGCCATTGCGGTATTCCCTCTGACCAAGGCTCATATCACCCATCACAAAAGTCCCTTTTTCAGCTTCCTTGGTAATAATATTTATTACCCCTGAAACAGCATCGGCCCCGTAAACTGCAGCGGCTGGTCCGTAGATGATCTCAATTCTTTCAGCCTGGCGTACAGGAAGCTGAGAACCTATTGGCATTCCGACAACTGCACTCGGCTTGACCGGAAGGCCGTTAACAAGAATCATCGTATACAGATTTCCGATCAGTCCCCTGAGCTTAAAGTTCTCGCCAAGCTCTCCGGTTCCCGGCTGTGATACCAGCATGCCCGGGAGGCTTTTAATAATGTCAATAAGAGAATTATAATGATTGCGGATGATCTCTTCTCTTGTAACAACATAAATAGTTATTGGGAGCTCCCCGATACGCTTGGAACTTCGGCTTGCTGAAATAACGTTCATTTCAAGGGTATCTTCCCTGAATGCAAGGTCCGATGCATCAAGCTTTTGTATCCTGCGCTGATCTGAGCCAGCAGGCTTTTGCCCGTAGATGCCCACGAAACCTGCAATGCATAAGACTGATAATATGATCTTCCCTCTCATTGGAAATGGTGGAATAAAAGTATTAAAAATAAATGT
>JALONV010000035.1 GCA_025454755.1 Bacteroidales bacterium
ACAGTTTCTTCTCCACCATATACTCCGCAATCTGAACTGCATTAGTAGCAGCTCCCTTTCGGATATTGTCGGAAACAATCCAGAGGTTGAGGCATTTTTCCTTCGACAGGTCCCTCCTTATCCTTCCTACAAAAACCTCATCCCTGTTATGTGAGATGATCGGCATCGGATATTTATTAGTTGATGGATCATCATATATAACATTGCCCGGGAATCCGCCGATGAGCTTCTTAACTTCCTCAATATCGAATTCTTTCCTGAACTCAACGTTCACTGCTTCTGAATGTCCGCCCACAACAGGTATTCTTGCAACCGTGGCTGTTACCATAATAGTGTTATCATCAAGTATTTTACGCGTTTCATCAATAAGCTTCTGTTCTTCTGTTGTATATCCGTCGGCCTGGAATGATCCACCGTGAGGGAAGCAGTTCAGATCTATCGGATGCGCATATGCCAATTCACCTTTGATCCCCTTACGTTCATTTTCCATCTGATTTACAGCTTTTACACCTGTTCCTGTAACTGATTGATATGTGGCGATCACAAGTCTTTTTATCTTGTATTTTCTGTGAAGAGGAGCGAGAGCCATTACCATCTGGATTGTTGAGCAATTCGGGTTTGCAATTATCCTGTCGCCTTTTTTCAGAACATGGGCGTTTATTTCGGGAACTATAAGCGGGACATTCTTATCCATGCGCCAGCATGATGAATTGTCAATTACTATCGTTCCGTTCTGTGCAAATTTTGGAGCCCACTCCTTTGATATGGATGCTCCTGCTGAAAAAATTGCAAAAACCGGTTTTGCATCGACAGCATCCTGTACGCTTACAACCTTAACAGTTTTACCCTTGAAAAGTATTTCCTTTCCCACCGATTTTTCGGATGCGGCAGGTATTAATTCAGTTACAGGAAAATTTCTTTCTTCAAGTACTTTCATCATTGCCCGGCCAACCATCCCGGTTGCTCCAACAACAGCTGTCTTCATGGTTTTAAATTTGAAAAAATTAAATTTATTAATATATTTACGTTACGTTAAAAACGGTCAAAATTAACTTTTTTTTTAATCTGTCCCGCTGCATGAAAAAAGTTATTTTACTGCTTTTGTTTTTTCCTTATTTGTCATTCGGCCAAATTATTGATGACTTTGAAAATGAAGTTATTACAAATTGGACTGAAGGAACAGCTGGTCATTGGGGAGCAGAAGATGATGGAAGCATCAGCGGCAAATATTCCCTTCATCACATATTTGATAATTCTGCCAGCGGATCAGACTGCATCGGGTTGCCTCTGACAAATCTGCATCCATCTGAAGGAATAACACGATGGTCATTCATGATAAAACATGGTTATGATCCATCGTCTTCAAACTCCTGGGCTCTCTTTCTGATGTCCGATCATGACCCGGCTAATTTCGCCAACGGATCTGTTGTTAACGGATTTGCTGCGGGAGTTAATCTTTCCGGATATGACGACACTCTCAGGATCTGGAAACTAAAGAAGGGGTCAGTCTCCGTTGTTGCCAGGTGTCCTGTAAACTGGCAAAATAATATTGGCACAGCTGAGGCTTCAAAATTAGTTGTTGAAAGAAGCGAAAGAGGAGAGTGGCATATAATGGTTTATGATAAGCTGAATAATCTTAAAGGAACTGCTTCAGGTTCTGATCCTGATCTTTTCAATCCTGAATGGACGATATTGAACTACAGGTATACTTCAACCCGCGACAGACTTCTCTGGTTTGATGACCTGGTAATTGAAGGTGTTTTTTATGAAGATATGAGCCCTCCTGAAATAAAAGAATTCAGGATTACCAGTACAAATTCCCTGGAACTTGTATTCAATGAAGATCCGTCTGATGATATTCTTGATGCTTCTCTTTTCACTCTTTATGATGCCGGTAATGAGGCACTCACAGTTCAAAGAAGGAATCCTGCTCTGATAAAGATCATTTTCCGGAAGAGTTTCATTAACAAGTCAAAAAATCATCTGACAATAAAGAAACTATGTGACAGGTCAGGGAATTGCATTGCAAATGCAGACGTGGATTTTACTCCTGTCTGGGCTGAGCCAGCCGATATAATTATCTCTGAAATAATGGCCGATCCGATACCTTCAGTCTCCCTGCCGGAGAAGGAATATCTAGAAATAACAAACCGGACAAACTTCCTGTTCAATATGTACAACTGGAAACTATCGACTGAAAGCCAGAAATCAGTTTTGCCATCAACCAAAATCAATCCTGGAGAAATAATGATAGTTTGTTCTTCAGCCGATACGTCTCTATTCTCGAAATACGGAAAAGTAATCGGGCTTAAATCATTTCCGTCACTCACAGATGAAGGCAGGATTATATGGCTGTCGGACTCGTCAGGAAATTTCATTCATGGCGTTGAATATTCTTCAGCCTGGTATGGAGACAGGCTGAAGGAGGGAGGAGGTTGGTCGCTTGAGATGATCGATAATGATTCTCCTTTTTTTTCAGAAGGTAACTGGGAAGCATCTTCATCAGATATCGGAGGCACTCCGGGGAAGAAAAACACTGCATCACGCAGCAATCCGGATGAGACTTTTTTTGGAATAACAAATGCATTTCCGGTTGACAGCACAACAATCATTCTCTTTGTTTCAGAGACGATGACCGGTCTTGCCGGATCTGCCGAGAATATTCTGATAGAGGGCAATGCAGCCAGATCAGTCACTCCGGTTGATCCGCTTATGAGAAAATTCATAATCTGTTCTGATGATCCTTTCTTGAAAGGCAGAGAGTATACACTCTTTCTTAGTGGTGATATCCATGATTATTCAGGAAATGAAATAACCAGACGTTCATTCAGGTTTGGAATGCCTGAGACTGCAAATAAACATGATATCGTTTTTAATGAAATACTATTCAATCCGGTTCCCGGTGATCCTGATTTTATAGAATTGTACAATTGTTCCGGGAAGATAATTGATGCTTCAAGACTATATCTTGCATCAGTCAGTACGGAAACCGGAGATACATCAGAAGTAAGAATTGTATCAGAGGAATCGCGCTGCCTCCTTCCGGGAACATTTTATACAGCGACAACAGATCGCAATAAGATCCTTTATCGCTATCCTGCTTCTGAACCTGAAAACATATTTAATGTACCACCACTGCCATCAATGCCCGACGACAGGGGGCACCTGCTTCTGTTAAACAGAGAGATGAAACTCATTGATGAGGTCATTTACACCGATGATATGCATTATTCCCTTCTTGCAGACAATGAAGGTGTTTCTCTTGAAAAGATAAGACCGGAGATAGAGTCGTCTGAAAGTGCAAACTGGCATTCAGCATCGGAAAATTCAGGATGGGCTACCCCGGGTGCTGTGAATTCAGTGTACAGCGCTGATCGCATAGCCAGCGACAGAATCAGCTTATCATCAGGCAGGATCTCGCCTGATAATGATGGCCATGAAGATGTGCTGGTAATTGACCTTGATCTTGAAGGAATGGGCAATGTGGTTACAATCACAATTTTTGATGAAACGGGAAGATTTGTGAAACGATTAAAAGAAAATTTTCTTACCAGTGGTAAAGCATCAGTTGTCTGGGATGCCACTGCCAGTAATGGTTCTCTGGCAAGTTCAGGTATCTATATAATTCTGATAGATTTATATACCGACAAAGGCAAAACAAAGTCGTGGAAAAAAGTATGTGCAGTTGTTAGATGACCCCCGCCCCGATTACTCGGGGCACCCCCTAAAGGGGGTTTAAAATCCATTACTAATTTTATTATCTGAGGATCTCGAGTCCCCTTCAGGGGGCAAGTCAACAGCCGGCAGGCTGTTGACTGGGGGTTATAGCGCAGCAATCATCTCTGTCATGAGTGCTGTCATGCGTTCTTCAGTTTTTGCGGCTTCTTCGAGGACAGACTGGTGCGTGGTGTAGGCTATCTTGCCTTCAACACCAAGATCAGTAATAATGCTTACTGCAAAAACCGGCACGTTCATATGACGCGCTACAATAACCTCTGGTGTTGTCGACATACCAACAGCATCAGCACCAATGATCCGGAAATATTTATATTCGGCCGGTGTCTCAAACGTGGGCCCGCTTGTTGACAGGTAAACACCCTTATGAACTCTTATCCTGAGATCTCCAGCAATTATCAATGCTTTTTTAATGAGGTAATTGTCATATGCTTCTCCCATATCAGGAAAACGAACACCGATACGATCGTCGTTTGGCCCGATGAGAGGGTTGGGTAAAAGACTTATATGATCCGTAATGATCATAATATCGCCTATCTTAAAAGCGGGATTGACTCCTCCTGCGGCATTCGAAAGAAAAAGGCATTTGATTCCGAGATACTTAAGAACTCTTACAGAGAGTGATACCTCTTCAGGCCCGTACCCTTCATAATAATGGAACCTGCCCTTCATGGCAACGATCTTCTTCTTCCCGAAGTCTCCGTAAATAAGCTTCCCTGCATGTCCTTCAACCGTCGAGACCGGGAAATGAGGAATCTCCCTGTAATCTATTTCAATGCAATTCGACATCTTGACAGTAAGACCTCCGAGGCCTGTTCCAAGAATTATTCCCGCATCCGGATTAACAACTCCCTTAGTTTTGAGAAACTCTGTTATTTCGTTTATTTTTTCTAACATAGTCAATTATCATGTTGTCAAATTCAGCCCTGTCGTCATTCAGAAATTCTATTTTCAGGGGGACGTAAAAGAATGACGACCTGATTTGTTCTGCAATATTAGTAAATTCCCTCAACCTTACAGCATCCTTCTCTGTTGTTAAAATGTACTTTCTGGTACACTTCAAAGATGTCCATGCATCAACGATCTTCTGCATATCCTTTATAGTAAATGTATGATGATCTTCAAAAGGAAGATGTATAAATTCAGTGAACTTCTTTTGCAGATGATCTGTAAGTGTCTTTGGATTTGCAATTCCTGTAACAAGGACAACGCCACAATTTTCACTTCCGCTGCCTGATAAAATATCAGATTCAGGAGATGACCCGTCGAAAACATTTACCGGTTCATTGTATTGTAAGGTTGTGAAATAAAGATTCTGGTATGGGCGTTTGTTTACTTCCTTTACAAGCAATCTTCTTTGAATGGGAGAAATATTTTTCGGAGATTTTGTTATGAGTATTATATCTGCCCTGTTCATGTTGTTCAGGCTTTCTCTCAGGTTTCCGTAAGGAAGGAGATGATCTCTGATCATCAGCCTTTCAAAATCAGAAAGAAGGATTGAGTATCCGGGGGTTATCCGTCTGTGCTGAAAGCCGTCATCCAGGATTATGACTCCTGTTTCGGGTCTCTCTTTCAGAATGGTTTTTACACCCCGCACCCTGTTACTGTCAACAGCAACAGTTATTTCCGGGAATTTCCTGTACATCTGGAGGGGCTCATCTCCTATATCTTCGGCAGTTGAGGCAGGATTCGCAAACAGGAATCCCGAACTCTTTCTTTTATAACCCCTGCTGAGTATTGCTACTTTGAAATCTTTCCTGAGCAGGCCGGCGAGATATTCGGTGTGAGGAGTCTTTCCTGTTCCTCCCACAGTAATGTTGCCGACACAAATTACCGGAATGCTGAATTCATGCGATTTCAGTATCTCTGCATTATAAAAGAAATTCCTTAGTCCTGTAATAAGACCATATATGAGTGAGAACGGATAAAGGAATATGCTTCTCCTGTCATCCATATATCAATGGATATCGATGTAATATGGCAGCCTGGCCTGGATGCCGGAAATGGTGCTGATATCTTTTATTTCATTATAGAACCTGTAAGATTCTCCCAGCTCTTTTTTGAGCATATTCATCTTAATATTACCGCTGAGCTGATTTATCAGTTTGGTATATGGATCTTCAACTGCTGGCAGCTCCCTGACAGAATAGAGGGAGTCAAGGCCAGCAAGTCTTGCCGCACCACTTATAGCATCTCTTAATCCTCCAATCTCATCGGTAAGTCCTAATTTTAGTGCACTTGTTCCGCTCCACACTCTTCCCTGTCCAATACTGTCAACTGATTCGAACGATTTGTTCCTGCCTTCAGCAACCTTGGTCACAAAATCTGCATATATTTTTTCGACTCTCATCTGCATGACCTCTTTTTCATATCTTTCCATTGGCCTGAATAACGAAATGAAATCAGAATTCTCATTTGTATTCACTGTTTCATGAGTGATACCCAGTTTCTGCTCCAAAAGTTTTTCTGCATTTGGTATTAAACCAAATACACCTATTGAACCTGTAATGGTGGTGGAATTTGTGTAGATCTTGGTTCCCGGGGCAGAGATATAATATCCACCGGAAGCCGCATAATTTCCCATTGATATTACCACAGGTTTAACCTCTGCCGCCAGTTTAAGTTCTCTCCAGATCATATCTGATGCGATATCAACTCCTCCCGGAGAATTAACCCTCACGACGATTGCCTTTACGGAACTATCTTTTCTTTCCTTCCTGATAATATCGGCATAGTTGTTCCCTCCTATATTGTATTCATTTCCTTTCCCCATTGTGATGGTTCCCGATGCATAGATCACTGATATCCTGTTTTTCGAGGTTGAGGCTTTACGGGAGCCGGGGACTTTGGTATATTTTGCCATCTGAACCAGGCCTATTTTGTCGTCAGTGGTAAGCCCCGACAGGATTTTAAGTGTGTCGTAAAGCTGGTCGCGGAAAAGAAGCCCGTCAACCAGACGGCTCTCCAGAGCTCCTTCTGCAATATATCCTGAAAGCTTATCGGCAAGAAGATTTAACTCTCCTTCAGGAATACCCCTTGATTCGGAAATCATCTTTATTGCATGATTCCAGATTGACCCCACATAATCTTTAATCTGTTCCCTGTTCTCATCACTGAGTTTATCAAGCATAAAAGGTTCCACTGCTCCCTTGAATTTGCCATGACGAATGATCTGGACGTCCACACCTATCTTTTCCAGTGCTTTTTTATAGAACATCACATCCCCGCTGAGGCCTTTGAAATCAACCATCGAGGAAGGATTAATATATATCTTGTCGGCAATCGTAGAGAGGTAATAAGCTTCCTGCAGAAGAATATAATCAGAATAGGCAATAACGAATTTACCGCTCTCCTCCCTGAATTTCTTTAGTGCACTTCTTAACTCTTCAGTTGTAGCCCAGCCTGATTCGATCAGTCCATTCTCAATCAGCACACCTTTGATTTTCGGATCAACTGCAGCTTTATCAAGGTTGCGCAGGATATCATTAAGTCCCGGGGACTGGATCATAGTCATATTGATGATGTCAAATCCTGCAAATGGATTTGGATCAGTACGATCGGGGATCATGACACCGGTATTCAGAATAAGAACTGAGTTGCTGGTTATTGAGACCGGCTTTTCACCCGACGCCACCATTACGCTCAGGCTTGATATTATGGTGATAAAAAAGAGCAGTGAGGCGAGTATGATGCCGGTTATTGTTGCAAGCGTGTAAATGAGAAAATTCTTCATAAGATAAGGCATTAATAGTGCGGTTTAAATATATAAAAAACCGAAGTAATATATCATGGTATTATGCTATTTAATACTTTTGAGATAATTGAGTTCTGCTGATGAAAAGGCTAATCCTAGGTATTGGAACTAATCTTGGCGACAAAGCTGCCAACCTGAAAACTGCCCTCGGGAGCATAAATGAAAACATTGGCCTCGTGGTTCGAACATCATCGGTTTATGAAACTGAACCATGGGGTTTCAGCAGTGTAGACCAGTTTCTGAACATTGTAGCAGAAGTTGAATCAAAACTGAAGCCATCAGGCCTGCTTGGCAGAATCCTCATGATCGAGGCCAGGATGGGAAGGCTCCGCAACGGGAAGGAATATGCTTCCAGGCTAATTGACATCGACATTCTTTTTATCGGAGATAAGATACTTGATACCACAAGCCTTGTCATTCCACATCCTAAGCTGCATGAAAGAAAATTTGTTCTGGTTCCCTTAGCCGAAATCGCACCTGATTTTGTACATCCGGTCCTGAAGAAGAACATTAAGACCCTTCTCACTGAATGCAAGGATAAAGGAATAGTTAGACTGCACGACAGCATGACTCAAGGAACGCAGTGACACAGTTCCGCACAGCGGAAGCAAGACCGCAAGACATTTAGAGCAATCCATTATCGGCAAAGCTATAGTAATCCTTTTCTGAAATTATCAGATGGTCAAGAAGCTGGATGTCCATTAATTCCCCTGCCTCCTTTATCTTCTGAGTTATTTTCGTATCCGACTCGCTGGGATTGAGGTTTCCGGAAGGATGATTATGGCAAACAATGATTCCTGACGCCAGGTATTCAATTGCCTTTTTCATGACCATTCTTACATCGGTGACAGTTCCGCTTATACCTCCCTGGCTCAGTTTCATCCTGCCGATCACCCTGTTCGATCTGTTCAGAAAAAGTATCCAGAATTCTTCGTGAAGGAGGTCGGAGAGGAGAGGCTGAAAAATGTCAGCGACATCCTTCGAACATTTTATCTGCATAACATCTTCAGCTTCTGCAAGTTTACGTCGTCTTCCAAGCTCGAGGGCTGCTGCAATGGCAACAGCCCTGGCCGGTCCGATTCCTTTTAGTTTCCTTAGATCGGTAATGGATAGTTTTCCAAGATTGTTCAGATTATTGTTGACCATGCTGAGAAGTTCCCGTCCCAGGTCAACTGCCGATTTATTCTTTCTTCCTGAGCTTATTAGAATGGCCAGGAGCTCGGCATCGCTCAGACTGGCAGTTCCCTTCTGTATAAGCTTTTCCCTGGGTCTGTCTTCAACAGCCCATTCGGTGATCTTTATTGACATGCAGCGAAAATTTATATTCCGTATGCAATATAATAAAAAAAGGGCTCTTGCGGAGCCCAATTCATTATAATAATCTGTAGAATTTACTTCAGATTGTTAACATGCCTGACAACTGACGATTTTAGGTTAGCCGCCTTTTTAGGATGAATGATGTTCTTCTTTGCCAGTCTGTCGAGCATTGAATTCATTTTAGGAACCATCTCTTCAGCTTCTTTCTTGCTTGTTGTAGAACGCAGATCCTTCAATGCATTGCGCATGGTCTTTGCTTTATACTTGTTAGCTTCATTTTTGACCTTGGTCTGCCTGATCCTTTTTTCCGATGACTTGTGATATGCCATTTTCTTATGCTTATTAATTTTTATATCAAAATTTGTAGTCCATAGGGGAATCGAACCCCTGTTACCAGGATGAAAACCTGACGTCCTAACCACTAGACGAATGGACCGTTTAAAGAACTTAAAAATGCGGATGCAAAGGAAGCTGTTTTTTTTTGATCTGCAAAATTATTTCTCAAAAACTTGGAGAATCCATAATTATCTCTTGATGTTTCCTCGCCTTTCAGAAGAACTATTCTCGGGTGTGAAGAGGGCTCACCGGGAATACTGCTTTCAGATCCCTTGCAGGCCGATATGAAAATGATGAATATTGTTAATAATGATATGGAGACAGCTGATTTTTTCATTTTGCTTTACTAATTAATGGTTGTAAAGTAAAACAAAGATCCTTACCGACATGTTAAAGTCTTATATTTGTGTAAGGCATACTTTTTCCGGTTATTCCATGAAGATCCCTTTATACCGGCATAACTACAGAGGAGGGCATCAGATCGAGCTTCTTCAGAGCGGCGAACCTTTTTTTGCGGCAGTGGAAAAGATCATTGATGAGGCAAAGCATTTCATTCATTTTCAGACCTATCTGATTGATGAGGATGAAACCGGGATCAGAATTATAAAAGCACTCATCAGAGCTTCGCAGAGAGGGATCAGAACATACCTGCTTCTTGATGCTTATGGCACTAAATATCTTTCCAGAGAGCTGGTTGACAGCATAGATAACTCCGGCATTCTATTCAGGTTCTTTTCACCGACATTCGTTACTCAGGGATTTCAGTTAAGCCTCAGGCTTCATTCAAAAGTGGTGATAGCCGATGGCGAAACAGCTATCGTAGGAGGAATGAATTTTGCAGATCGTTATCACGGGTCCCCATCCAAAAAGGAATGGCTCGATTTTGCCGTGGCTGTAAAAGGACCTGAATGTGTTCAGATCCTCTCCATTCTCAAAAAGAATTGGAACAAAACTTTCATTTCGCGCCAGGAACGTGCAACTGAAATAATACATATACCTGTTTATTACGAAGATAATATCAGGCTCAAGATCCTGCAAAATAACTGGTACAGGAACAAAATGGAGATCCTTAGAAGTTACCGGTCTGCCATAAGACATGCTCAGGACAGGGTGGTGATAATGGCAAGTTATTTTCTCCCCGGCCGGCTTGAACGCAGGCTTTTAAAAAATGCAAGCCTCAGAGGAGTTGATATTACAATTGTTCTCGCGGCAGAATCAGATGCTCCCATGTTCGACAGGGCAACTCATTTTCTTTATGATTTCATACTTCGGAACAAGATCAGGATCTACGAATATCTGCCTTCAAACCTCCATGCCAAGGTGGCGACAATCGATGGAAAATGGAGCACTGTGGGAAGTTATAACCTGAATCATGTGAGCGACTATGCAAGTGTCGAGATTAATGTCGGCATCCTGGATGAGCCATTTGCCCGGAAGTTTGAGGATCTCATGCGGACAATAATTAAAAACGACTGCCGCGAGGTGACTTTTGAAGAATATAACAGGCGACGCACCTGGTTTAACAGGTTGTCTGGCTGGTTCGCCTACCAGATGATAAGGCTGGCAATGAGGATAATGTACCAGATGACATCAAAAAAGAAAAAGACATGAAAATCCAGCTATTCAATATTTCAAATTTTAAAGTCGACGGCGGCGCAATGTTCGGAGTGATACCGAAGGCTCTCTGGTCCCGTGTCTACCTCTGCGATGAAAATAACCTGATAACCCTTACACTAAATTCACTTATTGTTGAAACCGAAGGGCATGTCATTCTTGTGGACACCGGCTGGGGCGACAAGCAGGATGAAAAATTCTTTCGCCATGTTCATCTTCATGGTGGAGAAGGCCTTGTCAGCGGCCTCAAAAAAAGAGGATACTCCAATGAAGATATTACTGATGTTTTCCTTACACACCTTCATGCAGACCATTGCGGGGGCTGTGTCAGGAGAATACCGGGAGGAACAGGATATGAACTTGTCTTTCCCGGTGCAACATATCATGTGAGCAGGACTCAGTGGGAATGGGCTTCAGCAAGTAATCTCCGTGAAGCTGATGCCTTTCTCGATGAGAACATTCTGCCGATATCCCAGAGCGGCCAGATAAACCTGGTTGATGAGGATGGAGAGTTATTTAAAGGATTTTCCGTCAGGATGTGCTACGGACATACTCCCGGGCTGATGATACCGGTAATTAATTACAATGGAAAGAAGCTTGTCTATACCGGCGACCTGATTCCTACCATGGCACATATCCCTCTTATCTGGAATATGAGTTATGATATTGAATCTTTAAAAACCATTGAAGAAAAAAAAGCTATCCTTCAGGAATCCCTGGACAATAACTATATTTTAGTATTTCAGCATGATGCGCATTTCGAATGCTGCAATCTGGAGATGACAACGAAAGGGATACGCGTTAAAGATAAGTTCAATTTTTTGGAGATTGCTTCGTATCCCGCTTAAACGGGATCCTCGCAATGACGGATGACATTGTTAGTTGTTTTATTTGTTTATACATTTGATAGTAGCATGCATTGATTAACCTAATCTTTCATTGTTAATTAATTCACAGATACTATGGCAGAGTTCATTTATGAAAAACCTTTTCAGATTGAAAAGGATACAACCCGGTACCGGCTTCTTTCAAAAGATTATGTAAAAGTCGTTGTTGCAGATGGCAGGAAAATATTAAAGATCGATCCTCGCGGTCTGGAGCTGCTTGCAAAAACTGCAGTATCCGATCTTTCATTCTTTCTCAGGACGTCTCATCTCGAGAAACTTGCATCAATCCTGGATGATCCGGAAGCGACAGATAATGATCGTTTTGTGGCTTATATAATGCTGCGTAACACTGTCATCTCAGCTAAAGGCGATCTTCCCTGGTGCCAGGATACGGGAACCGCAATCATAATCGGCAAAAAAGGAGAACAGGTATGGACAGG
This sequence comes from Bacteroidales bacterium, assembly GCA_025454755.1. Lineage (GTDB taxonomy): Bacteria > Bacteroidota > Bacteroidia > Bacteroidales > VadinHA17 > LD21. The sequence continues at coordinate 12,084 of JALONV010000035.1, forward strand.
GGTGAACGATGCTCTCTATCTTTCAAAAGGCATCTTTGAGACATACAGGGAAAAGAACCTGAGATACTCACAGGTAGTTCCCTTTACCATGTTCGAAGAAAAAAACAGCGGAACCAACCTGCCGGCTCAGATAGATATATATTCAACGGAAGGGAATTGCTATGAGTTTCTTTTTATAACAAAGGGCGGAGGATCGGCAAACAAGACGTTTTTATACCAGCAGTCAAAATCACTCCTGACTGAAGAAGGTCTTACAAAATTTGTTAAGGATAAAATAAGAGAACTTGGTACATCCGCATGCCCGCCCTATCATCTTGCACTGGTTATAGGCGGCACTTCAGCTGAGGCGACTCTGAAAACTGTCAAGGAAGCATCAGCAGGGTACCTCGATCATATTCCTGCATCCGGCAAAGAGAGCGGACGTGCATTCCGCGATCTTGAATGGGAAAAGAAGATTGAGAAGATCTGTCAGGAGTATGGAGTCGGTGCTCAGTTCGGAGGTAAATATTTTGTTCATGATGTCCGGGTCATAAGAATGCCAAGGCATGCGGCATCGTGTCCTGTTGGTCTGGGTGTGAGCTGCAGCGCCGACAGGAATATAAAGGCAAAAATCACCGATCAGGGAATTTTTCTTGAAGAGCTTGAGAAAAACCCTGCACGCTTCCTTCCTGCAAAAGCTCCTGAACTTGAAAAACCCGTTGAAGTTGATCTCGACAGGCCGATGAAGGAAGTACTGGCACAGCTGACAAAGTACCCGGTAAAAACCAGGCTCAATCTTAAGGGAACACTTGTCGTTGCACGCGATATCGCACATGCACGGATCAAAAAGATGATCGATGAAGGAAAACCAATGCCGGAATACTTTAAAAACCATCCTGTCTATTATGCCGGTCCTGCAAAGACACCGGAAGGCATGCCGTCCGGAAGCTTCGGTCCTACAACCGCCGGAAGAATGGATACTTATGTGGAACTTTTCCAAAGCCTCGGAGGTTCATTGATCATGCTGGCAAAAGGAAACAGGGGAAGATGCGTGATCGATTCCTGCAAGAAATACGGAGGGTTCTACCTGGGATCAGTCGGCGGCCCGGCTGCAATACTTGCTGCCGAAAACATAAAATCCGTTGAGATTGTGGATTTTGAAGACCTTGGCATGGAAGCAGTAAGGAAAATAAAGGTGGAGAACATGCCTGCCTTTATCCTTACCGACGACAAGGGGAATGATTTCTTTGACGAATACAATAAATAAGGTTCGACGGTTTATCGGTACAACGGTACGCAGGTGTTGATTCAAAAAAATTCATTATTATCTTATGACCTTCATACAATTATGCCGTCATGCCGTCATACCGTTACACCGTCATACCCTGTTATCAGATCTCTTCTATAATAAATATCTCATGCCTGTCCAGCTCTTTCCAGTACTTTATTGAATTCTTTCTTACCAGCTCCCAGTAAATATTGCTGTCGAGGCCATAGACATAATTGATCTCTTTCAGTTCGCCTGAAATTTTTTCAGCCAGATCAGGTTTAAGGGTAAGCCTTATTCTTTTATTCAGATATGTAAATTCAGCTGAAGGCAAGAGGGTTACATCATTAATAACAGTTAGCAATCCATGTCCCGGGGTGGCTCCTGTACTTACCTGAAGACCATCGTTCATACAGCTTAGCGGCGGTATAGAACCGGCATTTGATATGACACTGAATTCATCCACTCCCGTGTTAAAATATTCTCTCGCCCTGATGCCCATTTTTACACCAATGATTGCAAATACCCCAAGATGCCTGTGAAGTTCGTTGGCCAGCACTCCTGAGGTCCATTCATCAATGCCATATCTGCTGATTATTTCATTGACTGAATTATTTATATCATCAAAATAAAATGACGGATCTGCAGGCAAAACCTTTATGACCTGGTTTTGTACAACAGTCTCTCTCTTGAGAATTCTGATAATGCTTTTTTTTATTCCGCCGGTATCAGAAGGGATACAGTCAGAAACAGTTTGGGCTGTTCTATTCATGAAAAGTTCAGGATAATGTATGAATACTGCAGTCATTTCATCTGTTCCCATGAAAGAAAACATGTGATTGCCTCCGGCATCAGAGGCGAAAAAATCAGACAGCCTACTTGAGTAGATATTGCCGATATCGCGGATTAAATTCAAAAGTTCATTGTCGTACAGTACAGTTTTCTGGCCGGCAAACTCCCCGACGATCTTCAGGGGGATTTCCTGTTTCAGCATTTTTGCCGAGGCATTTTTATCTATATTGTAGTTGAATCCTTCCGTGATATTTGTCGCGGAAGCGCTCCACACAATATCCCTGACCTGCCTGCTGAATTCCGGAATATTCCGGAGTGCGGAACCGGCAGTTGACATTCCTGCCAGGCAAACAAAACGGATCTTCGTTTTTTCAGCAGACAAAATTTCACCAATCAGCTGAAGATGACCTGGCGCTGAATCAGATTTGATGCCACTTTCATCGCCCCATTTGAATTGAAGCGCAACGGGGAAGTTTTTTGAACTGAATTTATCCTCTCTGTTGATCCCAACCGGTATTCCTTCATGGTAAAATGAATTGAGAAGACTCCTTACTTTTATATATGCATTTTCTGCCGACAAGGCTCCGGGAGAGACAGTAATTGCCAGTACTCTCACATCAGGCGAAGCAAGAAGCATTGTAATTGCCTTCATGTCATCAATTCCTCCGTCAGTATCAATAATTACATAATGATTTGGTTTCCACGGATGTGAACTAAGATTGAGTGCAAAAAGCAAACCTGTAAGTATCAGTATAAAACTTTTCATACAAAAAAGATAACGAACAAAAGTAAAATAAATTTTTTCACCACGGTTAACACGGATCAACACGGGATTTCAAATCCGTGTTTTCTCCGTGCCCGTCCGTGCAATCCGTGGTGGAAGATTCTTTAAGTATTTTTAAGAATCAAAAAAAGCAGGTTGCAATAAGTTTAGAGGATATTTTTTTATCTTCATCCGGTCATAAATATGCTATGAAGAAATTCCTTTTCTGGTTTCTCCCGGGGTCGATAATAGGAGCGTTGCTGATAATCGGAGGACGAAAGGCTCTTGATAAAGCTTCCACAAATGAATATTGCATGTCGTGCCATATTCATTCTGCTGCTGATATGTCATGGAAAAGATCGGTGCATTATGAAACTCAGTCCGGGTACAGGGTTGCATGTGTTGAATGCCATCTCCCACCCAAAGGCGACGGATATTTATGGGCAAAAGGAACTACCGGTCTGCGGGATCTCTGGAGCTACTGGACAAAAGATTCAGCCTCGTTTGACTGGAATGAAAGAGGCAGGCTTGAAAATGCACGTGGCCATGTCTATGAAACGAGCTGTATAAAATGCCATGAGAACATCTTTCCTCTTAAACTGACTAAAGCAGGAGAGAATGCGCACCTTTATTATATACAGACAAAGAAAACTCCTGATCTTCATTGTATTAACTGTCACCTGAATTCAGGTCACTATATTGAAGGCTATACTCATGGAAGCAATACTACCTTCGGTTCAGTTTCATCAGCGCCGAAGGAAATTTTCTCAGAACCTGCAAAGATTACAGATTTTGACTCTTTCACCGAGAAGATCCCTAATTCATCTGTCTCATTCAAAATGGTTGCAATCCCGGGAGGGAAATTCACTATGGGAAGTCCCGATGATGAACCGTTGAGAAAAACGGATGAAGGTCCGGTCAGGGAAGTTGAAGTGAGCTCATTTTTCATGGCTGAAGTTGAAGCGACATGGGATGAATATCTTGCATTTTATAAACAGACCGCAGCAGAGGGAAGATCAACGGATACAGAAGGATTGAGGACTCAAAAAACTCCTGAAACAGATGCCATTTCCGGGGCAACTCCGCCTTATGGCCAACCCGACCAGGGATGGGGATTGGGAAAGAGACCTGCAATATCATTCACATTTCATGCTGCAGAGACATATTGCAAATGGCTCTCGAAGATAACCGGGAAAACTTACAGGCTCCCGACAGAAGCAGAGTGGGAATACGCTTGCAGAGGAGGTACAACAACTCCATATTTCTTCCCGGGCAATCCTGAACAATTTGAGAAGTCCGGACTTAAAGCGAAACTTTCAAGGAACGATACTGCTGTAATAAGTTCATATATCATTTATAGTGAGAACAGTCCATCAAAAACTCAGGAACCTTCAAGAGTGAAAGCTAATCCGTTTGGTTTAAAGAATATGACAGGCAACGTAGCTGAGTTCTGTTCCGACTGGTACCAGCCTGATGCATACTCTCAGTATCCGGAAGGGCTTATTGTTGATCCGAAAGGACCTGAATCAGGTGAAGAACATGTTATCAGGGGCGGCTCATTTCTTGATATGGCCGGACGTGTGCGAAGTGCTGCACGTAATTATACGCGCACTGAAGAATGGTTAAAAACCGATCCTCAGATACCTAAAAGCATCTGGTGGTATTCCGACTGTTTCAATGTTGGCTTCCGGGTTGTTTGCGAGTTTGACGAAAAGACAGGGAAATTATAACTTTAAAAAATCTTAAATCTGAAAGCAAATGAAAAAGTCAAGTATTTCAAGACGTAATTTCCTGGGTAAAGCGGCAACTGTTAGCGCAGCAGGCATAGTGGCTCCGGTTATTATTACAGGCTGCAGCAGTGAGAAGGCCAAAGTTTTCAAACCTGTACCGGAGGGGGAATGGCTTGACCAGGCTCCGGACGGACCGGTTCTGAAGGCAGGGCTCATAGGTTGCGGCGGCCGGGGTTCAGGAGCTGCAATTAATTTTCTAAATGCAGGTCCAAACCTTCAGATCACAGCTTTGGGTGATACATTCAGAGACCGCATTGAATCTTGCAGGGCAGGTATTTTAAAACAGAAAGGACAGGAAGTGCCTGAAGAGAATTGCTTTGTAGGATTCGACGCTTATCAGAAAGTTATTGATTCCGGAGTCGATATTATTCTCACGGCTACGCCTCCGTTCTTCAGGCCGGAGATCCTTGCTGCTGCTGTAGCTGCACACAAGCATGTTTTTGCCGAAAAACCGGTTTGTGTTGATCCGGTTGGTGCAAGGTCTGTTATGGCAACTGCCCTGAAGGCCAGGGAGCTTGGACTGACAATAGTAACTGGCACACAGCGCCGCCATCAGCGCGACTATGTGGGTACATTTCAGCAGGTTAAGGCAGGCGCCATCGGAGATATCGTCGGTGGTAATGTCTGGTAGAATGGAGGCAAACTCTGGCACCGCGACAATAATCCCTCATGGAGCGAGATGGAGTGGATGATACGCGACTGGGTGAACTGGTGCTGGCTTTCGGGTGATCATATCGTAGAGCAGCATGTCCATAACCTCGATGTTTTAAACTGGTTCACGGGCTCTCATCCGGTAAAAGCAGTCGGAATGGGCTCGAGGCAAAGGCGTGTTACCGGTGATCAGTTCGACAATTTCAGCGTTGATTTCGAGTTCGAGGACGGGCGTCATTTCCATAGTATGTGCCGCCAGATCAACGGTTGTGCTTCGAACGTTTCGGAAAGATTACAGGGCGCAACCGGCTCAACAAACTGCCAGAATTCCATTGTCGACCTTTCCGGAACAGAAATATGGAGATATCCGTATCCAAAAACTGAAGACGGTAAGGAAGGAAACATTAAGCCTGCAATGGACCAGGAACATGTCGATTTTGTAACTTCCATACGCAACAACCAGGCTTTCAATGAGCTTGAAAACACTGCAATCTCAACGATGATCGCAATTATGGGTCGTGTTTCTGCATATACCGGAAAAGAAACAACATGGGAGGGAATGATGAACTCCGATATGAAGCTTGGACCCAAAGTATTTGCATTCGGCCCGGTGGATATTCCCAAAGAGGTGCCCGTAGCCGGTGAAGCATATGTTCCCGAGGTTAAATAATAAGGAAAATATAACTTATGAATAACTCCAGAAGAGATTTCATAACAAAAGCAATTTCTGCGGGCGCTGCCCTTATGGCTGCTCCAGCAGTTTTCGGATCTGAAGCCTTGCCGAAAAAGAATAAAGCACAAGATCCGGCAACTCCCTTCAAGCTGAAATATGCACCGGGATTTGGAATGTTCCGCGAACATGCAGGAACAGATCTTATCGATAACATTAAATTCTGCTACGACCAGGGCTTCAGGGCTATGTTTGATAACGGGCTGCCCGGCCGGCCGGCAGAGGACCAGGCTAAGATCGCAAATGAGATGCAGAGACTCGACATGCTGCTTGGCCCATTCGTCCTTTATGCCGATTTTTCTGTCACATCTTTCGTTCTGAACAAGCCTGAAGTGAAAGAAATGCTGATTGGCAAAATGAAGGAAGGAGTTGAAGTAGCAAAAAGAACCGGAGCAAAATGGGCCCTTATGGTTCCGGGCAGATATGATGAGAAGCTTCATCGCGATTTCCAGACTGCAAACGTGATTGATAACCTTCGTTACTGTTGCGATATTGCCGAACCGGCAGGTCTTACAATTGTACTCGAGCCTCTCAATACTCTCAGGAATCATCCCGGATTATTTCTTACGGGCATTCCCCAGGCTTATGAGATATGCCGTGCGGTGAACAGGCTTTCCTGCAAAATTGTAGATGACATTTACCATCAGCAGATAACCGAGGGCAACCTTATACCGAATATCGAAGCTGCCTGGAATGAAATAGGCGCTTTTCATTGCGGTGATAATCCCGGAAGAAATGAACCCGGTACCGGTGAAATAAATTTTAAGAACGTGTTCAAATACATTTACAGCCGCGGATACCAGGGTGTTATATGTATGGAACATGGCAAGAGCGTGAAAGGCAAAGAGGGCGAGATAAAACTGCTCGAAGCTTATCGCGAGGCAGATAGTTTTGAAGTATAGAACAACATGTACTCATCCCCCAACCCTCCCGCTACGCTAAAGCTTCGCGGGACAGGCTCTTCCCTGCTGAAGCAAGGCAGGGGGTGAGTACATGATTAAATTAAAACTCCAATGTGTAAAAGAATTTCACTATTCATTATTGCAGTAATCTTACTGGGATTTTCATATTCCTGCAACAAGGGAAATCCCAAACTTTTTGTCGGCGGTTTTACCAAGGACAACGAAAATGGCCTGTTCCTTTTTGATTTTGACAGAAAGGGAAATCTCACCCTTTTAGCTCAGGCTGATGCCGGACCCAATCCATCATTTTTTTGCTTCTCTGATAAACATGACCTGATTTATGCTTTAAATGAGGTGAAGGAATTCAATGGCAAACACGGAGGAGGGGTAACTACATTGAAATATGATCCTGCGACAGGTGCTATCGAAAAGAAAAATGAAATAGTTGTGCCATACGGAGGCCCCTGTCATATTTCATTGTCGTCTGACAAAGGATTCCTGTTTCTGGCAAACTATTCCAGCGCTTCAGTTGCCGTGGTAAAACTTGATGGGAACGGGATTCCGGAAAGCGTAAGCGATTCTATATTATACGTAAGTGAGGCACCAAAAGTTTCGCATCCGCACATGATTTCGGAGGATCCGGCAGCCAGACATGTATATATGACAGACCTTGGCCTCGACAGGATCTTAATTTATGACCTCGATAAAAGCAGCGGTAAGCTTCAGCCTGTGACAAATGGAACAATCATTCTTCCTGATAGATCAGGTCCCCGGCATTTCATTTTTAATGATGATGGCTCAAAGATGTATTTAATAAATGAACCCGGCTCGTCGGTTATGGTTTTCAATGTGGATGAAGCCGGAATGCTGAAACTCGCCCAGACACTATCCACCGTCAGAAAAAAATTTAATGGCAGGAATTCCTGCGCCGAGATACTGATAGGAAAAAGCGGAAATTTCCTTTACGGATCAAACAGAGGAGAGAATTCAGTTGTTGTATATAATATAGGTGAAGACGGATTGCTTAATCTTGCCGGACATGATACATGCGGAGGCAATTGGCCCAGGAATTTTGTAATAGATCCTTCAGGAAAATTCCTTCTTGTGGGGAACCAGCGATCAGACAATATTGCGGTATTTAAAATAAATCAAAAAACAGGATTGCCTGAAAAGCCTGCCGGCCAGACAGCAATGAAAGCTCCGGCATACCTTGAGTTCTGGAGATAAAACATTTATTGATGAAAAAAATTTAAAAAAGATAAAAGAAAACAATATAAAAATTATGTTGTGCTGGTTTCAATGGATGCATTCAGATGGGACTATGATAAAATTTACAAAACACCAAATCTGAACCGGCTCGCACAAGACGGGGTAAAAGCAGGAAAATTGATCCCTTCCTTCCCGACAGTCACTTTCCCCAATCATTATACTATAGCCACCGGACTCTATCCCGATCATCATGGTCTGGTCAACAATAATTTTCCTGCCCCGGAGCTGGGTCTCTATTATCGCATTGGCGACAGGACAGCGGTTGAGAATCCTGCTTTCTACGGAGGCGAACCGATCTGGAATACGGCAGAGGATCAGGGAGTGAAGTCAGCATCATTTTACTGGGTAGGTTCAGAAGCACCGATCGGGGGAATGCAGCCTTCCTACTGGAAAATATTTGACGAGACTGTTCCATTTGAATCCAGGATAGATACTGTTATCAAATGGCTCTCATATCCAATTGAAAAAAGGCCCGGATTCATAACGCTCTATTTTGAAGAACCAGATGCTGTAAGTCATGGGGCAGGTCCGGTATCAGCTGAAACAGGAAAAATGGTTGAGAAGCTGGATAGCCTGATAGGTGTACTCAGAATCAAATTATCAGGGCTTCCGTACTCAAAACGCATAAACCTGATTGTGGTCTCTGATCACGGCATGGGCCCTGTGTCACCTGCAAGATATATAAACCTTACGGGAGTGATTCCCCGGAGAATGATCGGCGGTATCTTCGGTGGCAATCCGGTTTTTACAATTAATCCCGCTGAAGGCAAAACCGACTCTGTTCTTTATCTTCTGAACAGTCAAAAAGGACTGAGAGCCTACAGAATCCCCCGAGGTGGCATTATGGAACTAATCCGAGGATAGGTGAAGTAGTTATCGTTGCCGACAGTTCATGGAGCATAGGCACACGTCCTGACGGATCTGGAATCAGGGGAGGAGCCCACGGCTATGACAATGCCAATACCGATATGCATGCAATATTCTATGCTGCAGGCCCCGCTTTTAAAAAAGGATACTCCTTCGATCAGCTTAATAATACAGATATATATAATCTTATCTGTAAAATTCTGAAACTGAATCCCGCCCCTAATGACGGTAACCTGAAAAATATTAATCATATTTTAAAATAGGATGAAAAAATATATTTTGTCACTTGACCAGGGAACAACAAGCTCCAGGGCAATAAT